>CAIWXG010000391.1 GCA_903916555.1 uncultured Bacteroidota bacterium | reverse complement strand
CGAAATTACCACTTAAAAGCCCACTAACTTAATGATTTTAGTCATATATTAAAATAGAATTTAAAATTATTTAATTATATGTATTATATATTGATTAATAAGATGTTGGATTTTAAGTAAAGATAATAAATTATACATTAATTGTATAATAAATTGAATTGTAGCAAATGTATAACGAAGAATAACATATTATTATTACATCTGTAGCAGAATAATATTTATGAGATTCATAGTATTGAGCATTTCTTGATTTATTTTAAAAGCACAAATACTATTAAGCTTATTGTAGATTTGCACAATAAAAAATGTCATTAATTAACCGGCATTTCATAATCTTCATTAAAAATGATTTTATCTTTAATAGTTGCTCTGTCTGAAAATAATGCAATAGGAGTAAATAATGGTTTGCCTTGGCACTTACCGGATGATTTAAAGTTTTTTAAAAAAAACACTTTAAATAAACCCATAGTAATGGGCAGAAAAACATTTGATTCGCTTGGAAAACCATTACCCAACAGATTGAACATTGTAATATCTTTTAATGCAGATTTAAATTTGCCTGATGGTGTTTTGTTATTTAATAATATTGAAAGTGTAATGCAGTATCTGGAATCAAAAAAAACGGAAGAGGCTTTTATTATTGGCGGTGGTATGATGTTTGAAAAATGTTTAAACATGGTAGACCGTTTGTATATTACCCGAGTTCATGCAAGCTTTAATGATGCAGATACCTACTTTAATAATTTAAATACAGATGAATTTAGATTGTTATGGAATGAAAAGCATCAAGAAGATGAAAAACACAAATTCAGCTTTACTTTTCAAATTTTCGATAAAATAAAATAGTGAATACATATAAGATTAGCGAATTTATTAAGTATAAATTTAAGGCTCTAAGTAGCCATGGTGTGCATTCGCCTTTTGTATTTAATTTTATTATAAATATAATAGAAAATAAAACAAGCCCCGCAAATTTTATTAAATCAATAAGTGATTTGCCGGAATTGAATGAGATTGAAAAAAAATATCAAAGTATATTGTTGAATATAATAAAATATTTTGAATACAACAATATTATCAATGCCGATTTTTTGCAAAAAAATACCGGTTCAAAATTTGATTTATTAATACTATCAGAAAATAAATTGCAAGAATGGGCAGAAATTTGTGAAATCGCTTACATTCATATTCATAAAGATAGTTGCATTGTTGTAAATAATATTTATAATTCCATTTTTCATACTAAAGAATGGCAAAAACTATATCTAAACCCCAATGTAAAATTGAGTATAGATTTATTTGGTATCGGTTTATTGTTTTTTAAAGAAGAATTTAAAGAAAAACAGCATTTTAATTTAAAATGTTGAATTTATTTTAAACGAATTGTGCCAAATGCTTTCATCAGCATGCTCAATACATAATTAACAATAAACCATACTCTATTAATAAAGAAGTACTACTAACTTTGCTCTATGTCTTATTTCAAAAAAGGTAAGCCTTTTATTATTGCAGGGCCATGCAGTGCCGAAACTAAAACACAGATTTTGGAAACAGCAGATGCACTGTCTTCCTTAAATATTGATTTGTTTAGGGCAGGCATTTGGAAGCCAAGAACCAGACCCGGTGCTTTTGAGGGTAATGGTGTTTTAGCATTAGAATGGCTTGCAGAAGTTAAAAACATATACAATTTGCCTGTTACAATAGAGGTAGCAGAAACAAATCATATTGAAGAGGCATTAATGAATAATATTGATGTTATCTGGATTGGGGCAAGAACAACTGTAAACCCGTTTCAGGTGCAACAATTAGCAGATGCGTTGCAGGGGGTAAGTATTCCCGTTATGATAAAAAATCCGGTAAATCCGGATGTTGATTTATGGCTGGGTGCTATTGAACGGTTTGAAAAAGCAGGTATTACGAATATAGCTGCTATACATAGAGGTTTTTCAAGTTATAATAAACCTACCGGATACCGCAATCAACCCAACTGGACTTTACCCATTGAACTAAAAAGAAGAAGACCCGAATTGCCTATTTTTTGCGACCCCAGCCATATAACAGGCAATAGAGATATGGTGGTAGAAGTGGCTCAAAAAGCAATGGATATGCATTTTGACGGACTTATGATTGAGACACACCCCAGACCGGATGAAGCTTGGACTGATGCTGCACAACAAATTACACCCTTACAGTTACAAGAACTTTTAACACATCTTATTATTAGGCAAGAGTTTACCGAAGATATGAACAGCCATACTAAGCTGGAAAATCTGCGTTTAATAATGGATAGTTTTGATGCTGAAATAATAGATATTATTGCTAGAAGAATGGAATTGAGTGAAGAAATAGGGAAAGTAAAAAAAGAATGCAACATGACCATTTATCAGCCTGCTCGCTGGCAAGAAATGCTTAAAGCAAGGGAAGAAAGAGCCTTGAATAATAATTTGCATAAAGATTTTATAATTGAATTATTTGAAAAATTACATAATGAAAGTATCAGAATTCAACTATCTGTACTTGAGAATGTTTTGAATGAAATAAAAAAGTAAATTTACCCACTTAAAACTAATAATCTAATTGGCACTAAAGCAACATTGGGATGAAAAAATCCGTTTCGAACAGCAAGTTGATAATTCAAAATCTTATGTTCTACCATTTATACAACAAACCAAGAAATTAACTTCCGGTATGCAAGTTATGGAGGTTGGCTGCGGTGAAGGTGGTGTATTATTGCCTTTTATAGAGTTAGGTTGCTATTGCATAGGCGTAGATCTTGCACCTGAAAGAATTGATATTGCTAATAATTTTCTTAAAAATGAAGTTGATGAAAATAAAGCACTTTTCTTATGTCAAAATATTTATGATGATAGCTTTTATGTAAAATATGCAGGTACGTTCGATGTTATAATATTAAAAGATGTTATTGAACATGTACATGAACAAGATAAGTTTATACCCTATTTAAAAAAACTACTTAAACCGGCAGGACAAATATTTTTTGGTTTCCCGCCCTGGTGTATGCCTTTTGGTGGTCATCAACAATTATGCAGGGTAAAATGGATTAGTGTGTTACCATATTATCATATACTGCCTAAGCCTATTTATAAAGGAATTTTAAAAATGGCAGGCGAACACCCTTTAATTATTGAAGATTTAATGGAAATAAAAGATACCCGAATTTCTATAGAACGTTTTGATCGAATAATAAAACAAAGTGGCTTAAAAATTTTAAATAAAAACCATTATCTAATCAATCCTATATATAAATATAAATTCAACATAAAGCCGCGATTACAATTTCCTATAATTACTAAAATACCTTTTTTTAGAAACTATGTAACTACTTGTGTTTATTATACAGTAGGCTAGCGACTAAATATTTTTCTACAAAACACCGCTTATTACATTGCTATTACTTAAAATAAGTTCAATTTCCTTTTCTTGTTTTTTTATTTGGTAGCGAATTGGTGAAAATGCCCAACGTGTACGCAACTTATTTAATCTGTCTTTGGGTGGCATAAAAACAAGTCGCTTAATAAGATGTAGCGGTATGTTATGTTTCAATGCATTAGATAGTTTTACAAAATATATTATTGTTGCAGCATCGCACTTTTCCAAAACATTTTTCAATTCCAGCACATCGGTAAACGAAGTTATACATAATACAGTACCGTGTTTTGCATTAAAATAATGTGTAAGGGTATTTTCTTTATGCCAATTACTGTTACTAATTATTCTTGCAGATTTCTCGTCTTCAGTAAGCTGCTCGGGTATATTAAATGCTTGGTCGGGTACATAACGCATCTCCCATTCCTTTTTACTTAATGTGTCATAAACCGTCCATACATTATTTTTATAGTAATTAAGCATTTCTTTTAAATAACCCTCTGCTAACCACTTAGTTTTTATGGGAGCATAAAAGCTTGCATAAAAATAAAGATGCGATGCATAAGGCTCAAATAATTCAGGCACTCTTACCACTAATTCTCTGTTACGGGCATACACCTTCCATACTATTCGCCTTACATCATCGCCAGCTTCAAAGTCTTTGTAATTAAGATATTCCCCTTCTGTGCGTCTTAATTGTTCAATTCGCACATCCATTGTCTCTGTTTTTTTAGGGAAAACAGTTTCATCATATTGTTTGCTCAAAACCGGGGGTTGATAAAAATGACCATTTACAGGTTGTGCTACTGCTAAAGAAAACAGATGCAACATATCTTCAAAATAAACAAAACCACCTTTAAGATTGTACTCTTTTATGTCGGGTAAATTCAATCTGCTGCGTCCTATTATTGCCTCACGCCACAAACTTTGTTTTTTTCTTTTATTGGCTATTAAACTAAATTTATCAGTAAATAAGCTGTCATCATAATATAATCTACCATTTACAAAACCTAAAACAGGTCTGATAGCACCTTGTAAACCGGCATTTAAATAGAGTTTATTTTTACCTTTTTTGCTTTCTATATTAAAATCAACTTCAAGTTTAATACCTTTTCTACTACGCAAATATAAAAAGTAGAAAAAACAATAAAATGTACTCAGAATGGAAATAATTACTAAGCCGGCAAGGAACATAAAAACCATTTTGCCCATTAAAATTATAAATGGCATAAATGCAGATGGTTCTTCACCTTTTACCGGTGGTATATATAATAGTTTATAGCCCCACCATACTGCAATAATGCACAAAAATGTATTAATGGTAAACGGAAAATATTGGAGTGCATACTGTATTTTCCTTATTATAATTTTACGTTTCATGTTTAATAAGGTGCAAAATAGTAATAATAAATTGCATCTTGTGATAGTAACATAAACATTAATTATTTATTGTGTATTACCATAAAGCTTCCGCCTTTCAAGAAAACATCATCTTGAGAAATATGATAATAATAAGTTGCTTCCGGCAAGAAATCAGTAGGTATTTTAATAACTTGGGTATCAAACATTTGGTATTGACCTGCAAGACGACCCATACCGTCTGATATTACAATATGTACCGGCTTTGTAGGTTTGTCGCTTAGTTTTATATAAACATAAGAAGATGCAGGATTAGGATAAATATTTACAAACGGCTTATTAGGCTCAACATTTTCTACTGCTGTAGTAAAACCTATCGCTGTTACCGGGTGTATTTCATTCCAACCATGTACATTATCAGTAACATAGCTACCTACAACATAAACCCTTTCACCTACTGCCGGCAAAAAAACGGTACTCGTAAATCCTGCACAAGAAGATATTGCGTCAGATTGGGTGCAGGTAGTAGCACAAATTGGTTCACATACCAAACAACCAGCCTCACCAGATACATTAGCAGCATTAATCATAAAGCTAAAGCGTGAATCTACATTTAATCTTATATGCATATCTCCATCAGCTTCGCCCCAAATTGAAGCCACAATACCGGTAACTGTATCGCATTGTTTATTAACAACCAAACGATAACTATGATACACATGGCTCCATAAAGTAGCATCGCATTGGGCTTCACTTTTATAACTAAATAATAAACTACTTATAACTATTACAGAAAGAATAAAATGCTTCATGAACAATTTTTATATTTTACAAAAGATAGCAAAGTTATAAAAAAGCAAAGCTGTAACTTCCTGGAAATTAAAACTTAACCATAAGATAATATCAATCGCATAAGACAAATATTAATATAAACGAACAAAATGCAAAATAGGTATTATTAATTTCAACAAACGCTGAAACAATTAAATGACCTAATTTTGAAAAAAATTTCAATGAACAAAACGATTCTTATCACGGGTACGTCTTCAGGTATTGGTAAAGCTGCTGTTAAAACCTTTAGCCAAAACGGCTGGAATGTAGCCGCAACAATGCGTAATCCTGAAAAGGAAACAGAAATGACTAATTGGAAAGGTGTTAAAATCTATAAATTAGATGTTACAAATGAGGAGTCTATACAGATTGCAATAAATAATGTTATTGTAGATTTTGGGCAAATTGATGTAATATGTAATAATGCAGGTTATGGTGCTGTAGGTATTTTTGAAAAAGCTACAGATGCACAGATAAGAAAACAATTTGATACAAATGTTTTTGGCTGTATGAACGTTATTAGGGCTATTCTACCACATTTCAGACGTAAAAAAGCAGGTATCATTATTAATATAACAAGTATGGGTGGTCTTATTACTTTCCCTTTATATAGCTTATACCACGGTACTAAATGGGCTATGGAAGGCTTTTCGGAATCACTTGCTTTTGAATTAAGACCACTTGGCATCACGGTAAAGTGTATAGAACCGGGTGCTATTAAAACAGATTTTTATAATAGGTCGCAAGATTTATTTAAAAATAACAATATTACAGACTATGATAATTACGAACAAATTACCTTTAAAAACACACAAGATGCAGAAGCTACAGCACCCGGTCCTGATGTGGTAGCAAATACAATTTACAAAGCTGCCACAGACAATAGCAAAAAATTGCGGTATCCGGTGGGTGTTCAAAGTGCTACACTATTATTTCTTCGCAGAATATTACCTAATTCTATTTACTTTGCAATTGTAAAAAGTGTTGTAGAAAAAGGATTTAAAGCTTAATTTTTTGTAACTATTTTGGAAATTTAATTTTATACAATAAATTTATTAAAATGCTAAGAAATATATCAATACTATTCCGTTTTTTTAATAAAAATAAAGAAGTAAAACGAGTGCTTGATATATTTGAAGACTGGAAAAAAACAATAGACAATATACCAGTAAACACAATAAAGAATAAGAAAATTCTACTTATTCGTATTGATGATATTGGTGATTACCTGCTTTTTAGAAATAGCTTTTATGCTTATAAACATTCTAAGAAATATGCAGATTACTCTATAACTTTATTAGGAAATAGTGCTTGGCGAGACTTATACAATAATTTAGATAGCACTATTGCAGACAATACGATTTGGGTAAATAAAAATGATTACTTTAATAAATCCGAATACCGACTACAATTATGGGAAACGCTAAGAAAAGAGGGTTTTGAAATAGTAATTTGTCCTTCTCGTTCCAGACCTTTAGTGTTAGACGATTTATGTATGCTTGCTGCTAATGCCACCAATAATATTGCTGCACACAACAATTTTAATATTATAGAGTGGAATAAGGTATCCGACAATCTATATACAGAGCTTTATCCGGATTCATCTTTAACTCATGAGTTTTTCTATAATCAACAATTCTCTAATTGGTGTTGCGAAACAAATTTATCTTTAGAAAGACCTGAAATAAAAACGATAATTCCGGAAGCAAAAAACAATACAATTCTCTGTTTTATAGGTGCATCTAAAAAAAGTAAAAGATGGCCACCCGAAAAATGGATAGAACTCTTACATATAATTAAAAAAGAAACTAACTATACCTGTATAATTGCAGGTGGTAAAGATGAAATAAATATTGCAGAAAAAATTAATGCTCCTTTCGGTTTTATAGATATTACCGGCAAGGCAACGTTACCACAAATGATTGAGTATATAAACAATGCAACAATTGTAATTACTCACGACACTATGGCGGCACACTTGTCGGTATCGCTTGCAATACCAACTATTATAATTACAAATGGTGATAACTTTTACCGTTTTACAGATTACAATACAGCAAATATAGCGAATGTAAGTACGGTATATCCTGCTATGTTTTTGAAAAAATTGGAAATAAACAAACATCAATCGTTTAAGGGTTACGAAGCAGTAACAAAAGATATTGCCACAATAAACCCCTTAGATGTTTATACTGAATTGAAAAAATATTTAGATATAAATAAGTAAACTATTCAAAAAAAGTTACTTTTCCGGTATCTAAATCATAGAAACCACCAATAATTTTTATTTGTTTAAGCATTTCCAATTCTGCTAATAATGGGCTTTGTTCTCTTATTTGTTGCACAGAATGGTAAACATTAATGGTGGCTACTCTTTCCATAAAAACTTTATTATCACCGTTTCTATTTTCTATTGTTTCTGTTTCTTGTTCTATTGCTGGTTTTATTTTATTTAGTAAGCCTGTTACATGTCCCAAAACAATATTATTACATGCACCCTCAATGGCACCGCATTTAGAATGCCCCAAAACAACTATAAGTTTAGAACCTGTAATTTTACAAGCAAATTCCATGCTGCCAATAATATCATCATTTACGATTGTACCTGCAATACGAATACTGAATATATCACCCAATCCTTGGTCAAATATAAGTTCTGATGAGGTACGAGAATCGATACAACTCAATATAGCGGCAAATGGAAATTGCCCCGAAGAGGTTTCATTTATCTGTTCTAATAAATTACGATGTGCCTTTATATTATTGACAAATCTTTTATTGCCTTCTTTTAACATTTCTAATGCTAAATCAGGTGTCAATTTGTCTTGTGTTTCTTTAGTATGCGTTCTCATTTTGCTAATAAGACTTTTAATCCAAATAGTTAGATTTCAACTAATTTTCAAGCAGCTATTTCAACTATTATTTCCCCCTCAAATACTAAAAAATTATTTCTCTTCACAAAGCTACGAAAGTAAATCTTTAGCACTAATACACAAAATAAATAATAGTTTTATTCTATAACTTTTATTAGGTCATACATACCCGGTTGTTTACATTAATATCACATTACAACTTAAAATTCAAACTGATTTTTATTGTACTTTTGCACAAAATTTCTAAAATATGAATTTCAATACAACCGAAATTACTGAAGAATTAATTTCAACAACCGAAAAACTTGCTAAAGGATACCAAACATTGCAAGAATTAGGTGACGTAGAAGTAGGTGCTTCACCTAAAGAATTAGTATGGTCTTGCGATAAAATTAAAATGTATCACTACCTTAGAGACACACCTGCAAAATGTGCTACTCCGGTTCTCGTTTCTTTCGCAATGCTTAATAGACACGATGTTCTTGACTTACAGCCGGACAGAAGCCTGATGAAAAAATTGATAGATGAAGGGCTGGATATTTATATTATGGACTGGGGCTACCATAACAAATCGGACCGCTATATTACAATGGAAGACTATATAGATGGCTATTTTAATGATGCAATCGATTTTTTACGCAAAAAACATAATGTAAACAGCATTCATAAAATGGGTATTTGCCAAGGTGGTACGTTCTCTATGATTTATGCAGCATTATATCCTGAAAAAATTAAATCGTTAACTACTTATGTAGCACCATACGATTTTTCTACTACAAGCTGTATGCTTTATAAATGGACTAAATACATTGATGTAGATTCTATGGTAGATACTTTAGGCATTATACCGGGCGATACTATAGATGGTGCTTTCGGTATGCTTAAACCTAGTATGAATGTAAGCAAATATCTTGGTTTGATAGACTCATTAGAAGATAAAGATAAAATGATGAACTTTTTACGTATGGAAAAATGGAAAGGAGACCTTCCTGCCATTCCGGGTGAAATGTATCGTAAATACATAAAAGATTTATTTAGAGACAATAAACTAATAAAAGGTACTTTTGAATTGGGTGGCCGAATTGTAAACCTTAAAAATGTTACTATGCCGTTCCTTAATGTTTATGCTACCGAAGACAGTATTATACCTAACGACAGCACCAGAAATGTAATGAGTTATATTGGCTCTACAGATAAAAAAGAATATCCATTCCCCGGTGGGCATATTGGTGTATTTGTTGGTGGCAAATCTCAAAAAGAGTTAGCGCCTGCGGTTGCAAAATGGGTAATAGAAAGATGTTAATTCCCTATTAAAAAATAGTACTTAAATTGAGGTGCGCTTTTAGTGCACCTCTTTTATTCTTTATATATAACAACAATTATTGTTTATAATGGCAGAAAACATAACGTATCCTTACAAAACATATTATCAACCCCTATCTAACAATTGTAACATTGCCTATATTGATGAAGGCAAAGGAGAAAAAACACTACTATTTGTGCACGGACTGGCAAATTATGCACTCGTATGGAAAAAAAATATTGATTATCTAAAACAGTTTTATCGTTGCATAGCAATAGACTTACCCGGCAATGGTTTGTCTGACAAGAATGAACACCCATTCACAATGAGTTTCTTTAGTGAAAGTCTCTACTTGTTTGTGGAAGCTCTGGGCTTAAAAAATATTACTATTATAGGGCATTCTATGGGTGGGCAGATTACCATTGCTGCAGCAGCAAAATACCCGCAAATAGCTGACAAATTAATATTATGCGCCCCTGCAGGTTTAGAAGTATTTTCAGCACTCGATAAAACCCTCTATTACAGTACACTACACATGCTCGATTTTATTGCCCCCGAAGAGCAAGCATTACGTAAAACAATAGAAAACAGCTTTTACCGCAACCATGCACAAGGCGAGCCGGTGATACTGGAATTAATAAAACTTATGAAAACTTATAAGCTTAACTACTATAAAAAAATGGTAGAAGCCTGTATTAAAAATATGCTTGAAGAACCCGTTTACAATAAATTAGATACCTTAAAGCAGCCTGTACTTATTGTTTTTGGCAAACAAGATGCGTTGATACCCAATAAGATGCTACATCCTATTTCTACAGAGAAATTAGCGGTGGATGGTTCCAAAAAAATAGTTGATGCACGTGTAAAGATATTATCTGATTGTGGCCACTTTTTACAATGGGAAAAAGCAGACGAACTAAATAAAATAATAATTACCTGGCTTGAAGACAATAGAATATAAGTTCTCTAAAACCATAATATGAAGCAATATATTTTAGTTTTTTTATTTGCTATAAGTATTGTGGCTTGCGATTTTAAAGAAAAAGCAAGACATAATTCTTATGAATTAAAATATACTGCTTATACTTGGCGAGATGATGATAGTACCTTAAAATGGTGTTTTTATGTACATCACTCTGTTGCAATTGATTCTGACGGGAGTTTCAAATTATATAGGAAAGATAGTACGGGCAAAAATGTCTATTTTTCAGGGTATTTAGATAATTCTATTTGTAAACTTATTGACAGTATTAAAACACAAAATAATTTTAAAAATAGTTATTTACATAATGAGAGAGATGGGTTTCT
>CAIWXG010000390.1 GCA_903916555.1 uncultured Bacteroidota bacterium | reverse complement strand
CTGCCTATGCATTGTTGCCTTCGAAGCTATTATATGTATATCAATAAATATAATTCATAATACAAATACGTAAATATGCATTACAAGAAGATGCAATAGATTTACCGGAATGATTTTGCACAATTTCAAAAGCAACCAAAGATGTAAAAAAACAGAATTGTTTCGTTTGATAGTTAATGAATTTATTATTACTTTGTATAAATTAACAAATTTTAATTACTCCCCCCAACCACCTATACAATCTTATTTTCAGGCTTGGCGAGTAAAAACGTTTTTGCTAATAACATTAGAATTGCAAAAAATAAGCATACTTTCAACATCGGACCGGCTCTATTTTGTCAATTTCAGTAGTGTTATTGGTATCATTATACTAATCCATTTTATGTTTTCTGCATGCCTTTCTTTTTTTAATTACCGCATTCAGCTATTTTTTTTATTTCATTTAATATCGGCATCCAACCTTGTCCATTATTATAGGCTTCATTATATCGTTTTTCTCCATCGGCAACAGTAGCATAGTTGCCTTGTGTTACGGTTAATAGTTGGCATTCGTTTTCTTTCGTAATACAATAAGTAACCATTAAATAATTTTCAGGTATATCAGCAATTGCCTGGTTATTGGGGTCTATAACAGTATAGGCAAGCATTTTGTCTGTTTCTATACTTGTAATAGTACCTTTAACAGCAATTATATCTTTGCCTTCATAACTCATTTGCCAAAATAAATCACTCCCCTTTTGCCAATCAGATACCGTTTCACAGCCAAACATATACTTTTTGGTTTGTTCCGGGTTTGTCAATACATTCCATATTGCAGCAGGTTGTGCATCAATTAAAATACTATTTACAATATATTTTTTCTCCGGCATATTATATTAAAAAATTTACAATACATCAATTAAAGTATAATTTTTTATTCAGCTTCAGCTACAACTTCTTTTACTTCAGGTATCATACGTTTCATCATAGCCTCAATGCCCGATTTTAGCGTAATCATAGAAGATGGGCATCCAGAGCAAGAACCTTGAAGCATTAATTTAACAGTCCCTGTTTCATAACCTTTAAAACTAATAGCACCACCGTCCATTTCTACTGCCGGTTTCACATAGTTTTCTAATAATTCTTTAATGCGGGTTACCACATCTTCATCACCGGCACTAATTACATCAGATACTTCTTTTACTACTATTTGGTCTTCGTGAATTACAGGTTTTCCTTCTTCCAAATAGTTTTTTAAGAATTCACGTATATTAGGTATTACATCATCCCAGTTTGTGTCGGCAGTTTTAGATAAAGTAATAAAATTGCTGGCAATAAATACACTTCTTATAAAAGGAAATGCAAATAACTCTTTTGCTAACGGCGAAGGTGAAGACGTTGATTCATCAGGAAAATCAATACTCTTACTTGGATAAAGCAATTTGTTGGCTACAAATTTCATCGTCTCCGGATTCGGTGTCATTTCGGTATAGATACTTACCATTGTATTTCCTGTTTTAAGCATTTCAAAAATTATTTCATGCAAAAATAACTAATAAACGGTATTAAAAAGATAGAAAAATTAAAATAAGGATATTTGACAATTCAATAATGAATATAT
>CAIWXG010000389.1 GCA_903916555.1 uncultured Bacteroidota bacterium | reverse complement strand
GCAAAGGCGAAATTATATTTGTAGTATAAAATTTATTTCTCTAACTTTTACATTAGTAATTTATCATACACGAACCTCCAATCCTACACCTGTTGAATTAAAAATACTACCTGCCAAAGTTGTACCTATAAGATTCATATCTATTATATTGCCACTAAGAATTTGAGGAATTGCTTTCAATTTATTATATCTCCCTTTAGTATTACCATAAGTATAAACTCCTAATTGTTCTAAAGCATATTTTGTTTCTGCCTTTATATCTGGTCTATTTCTTATCTTAACTAATTTAATAGGACTAATGTCTGGAACTACACAATAAGCATAACAAAAATTATCCTCAATGTTTTGTTTAACTTGTTCAATTGTATTTGCTAAATTAGTTGCACCTATTGCACCTATTGTACCTATTGCTCTTAAAGCTGCAATTGCACCTACATGTGCAGTTTTAGCAATCGGTGGGCATATACCAAATGTAGCAAGATACGTATCATAAAAAGTTTCGCAATTAAAATAAAGAAGAGAATTTGACGCACCTGAAATTGATTGATAAATCATTCGCTTTTGCTCTTCCATACCTACACCACGAAATGGAGGAATAAAAGGAAACCTGATGCCATACATGGCAAACCATTTTGCTCTTGCCTGAACAATTGTATTCCAATTCCAATGGAATTTATGCCATAATTCAATATCATTATAAACATCAATAAATGGATAATTTATAAAATCAAAAATTTCTTCGCAAGAATTTATAAGTGAGCTAGTACCACTGCCAGCCCCAATTATTCTATGATTTCGTATTAAATTTTGTAGGTTTTGAGCTTGACTGACATATAATGGACAAAATCGTATTATATTTTCCCCATTTATACATTCTAATTTTCTAACACCTACAATACAAACACCCGGCAAAGCTGGGATACCCATTATATCTGCAGGATTAAATGCAGGTCCTGCACCTGTAACATTTGTTGTAAATATTGGCATATATTTTTTAGTTTTTATAAAATATTATTAAAAATATTAACCTATTTCCCTTTCACCCCTTTTTTATAATCTTCAATAATTTTTAATGCTTCTTTTTTATCTTTCAATTGCATTGCAATATTTTTAGCATCATCAAATTTATTATTTTCTTGCCTTTACTTGTGTTTTCACAAACATATAGTGATTACTTCTTAATATTTGCAAAATAACATATTTACAAACATTTTTTTGTCAAAGCTCCTTCCTTTATATAATGTTGTGCTAATTCATCTTGTTCTTCAGTTAATGATACCAATTCTAAAAAATGATTGGGTATCGTTTAAGGCAATCTGTTAACACTTTGTGTGGCTAATAATAATTCACGCAAAGTTATATCTGAAATTACAATGGTAAATCGCCCCTCCTTTGCTTGATTAATAAAAGGTATTGTCCATTCTTTAAATTCAATATCTTCGTATCCCCCCAAACAGATGTGTCAACATAAAATTTCATTTATCAAAATTACAGAATTCAATTTATAAAATCGAATTCTTGATTTTTAATATTTTTCTTTGTTTGTGTTTTACTGTACATCCAACAAAGGCACAAAATAATTGCCGTAATAATTATATGATAATAACCATCCATAACAAAGCTAAAAACGTCATTTTTTTTGACTATTTTTGTATTAAATTACTTTTATGGACTATAAAGATTTCATAGAATCTAATGCAGATATAATGTTAGGTAAACCGATTATAAAAGGTACAAGAATAACAGTTGCATTAGTATTGAGAAAATTATCAGAAGGTGCTTCATCTGAAGATATTATTTTGGCATATCCAAATCTTACACACAATTCAATTTGGGCTGTTTTAGCTTATGCATCTGATGTTGTATCCAATGAATCACTAATTGCTGCTGCATGATTTTAGCAGATGAAAATATTCATTCTTTTATTATTAAAGCGTTGCGTGAAGCTGGTTTTGAGGTTCTTTCCGTAAAGGAATTTTCCGGTGGTATGAAAGACGAATTAGTAATCCAAATGGCATTAAATAATAATTATATATTATTAACGGAAGATAAAGATTTTGGTGAATGGGTATTTGCACATCACGTAAAAGACTTAAGTGTTTTATTCTT
>CAIWXG010000388.1 GCA_903916555.1 uncultured Bacteroidota bacterium | reverse complement strand
AATATATTAAAAATATTAATTAAATATTTTTAGATTGTATGAAATTTATATTAATAAATGTGAATAAAATTTAATTATTTTTATATAAAATGGGAATATGAAACGAATTTTAATAATAACATGTATATTGTTGTCTGTTTTTCAAGTACGAGCAGCAGTTACAGCTACAAACAACAGCCCAAAATTTGTAGGGAATACTGTTAATTTAACAGCAACAGGTGGGGCAGGAGCAACCTATTTTTGGCATGGGCCAAATGGTTTTACGAGTACACTGCAAAACCCTACAATCCCGACAATTATATTGAGGGATTCAGGTCTCTATACAGTTGTTGAAACAATTGCTGGTGTAAGTGATTCTATAACCACATTCGTACATGTAGATTCTATTAGTGTACTAAGTACTCGTCTTTGTGTAGGTAGTGGAATACAATTTTATTCGTTTGGTGGTGTTGCCGGTACATACCATTGGCATGGGCCTAATGGATTTATAAGCTTAGCAGCTAATCCCTCAATTATGCCGTCAGTATTAGCTGATTCCGGCTTATATACATTTGTAGAAACAATAGGTGGTATTAGCGACTCTTCTACTATTAGAATCATAATAGATTCAATGCCGTATGCACCATTAACAGCTTGGACAAATGACCAGTGGACAGGAAATCCATTTTGCGTAGGTAGTTCTATCCATTTTTATGTAAGTGATACGGCTTTTGGTTTTACCTATTTATGGACAGGCCCCGGTTTTCCTACCGGTTCTTCTTTACAAGACCCTGTAATACCAGCCGCTACCTTAGGTGATGGTGGTACTTATACTGTTTTAGTTCGTAATGGTACTTGTTCTTCTACAACTACATTAACAGTAACTGTGAATGCAAGGGTTACACCACCTATTCCGGTAATACCGGTTATTTTCCCTATATGTTCAGGTAAAACATTAAACCTTACTTGTACCGACACTGCCGGTGCTGAATATATGTGGACTGGACCGAATGGCTTTTCTTCTACATTACAAAGCCCGTCAATACCTAATATTATTACAGCCTATAGCGGTCTCTATTCTGTTTCAGCTTATTATGGTGGTTGCCCTGCAATAGGGAATACTACTGTATATGTAACCGTAGATTCTACGCCTAAAGTAGATTCTATTTATAGCATTCCTTTACATCCTTGTGCGGCAGTAGCAGGTGGAGTACCTAATACATTTACATTAAATGTAATTTCACCTACACCGGGTACTAAATATACTTGGACAGGACCACTTGCGTTCTCATCTACTATTTACGACCCAACGCGTGATTCCATATCAACAGCTATGTCAGGCTATTATTCTGTAATTGTTTATAAAACTTACGGTGCATTTACTTGTTACGATTCTGTATTTACAAATGTAACCGTAGGGCAAACACCATTAAAACCAACTACTACAACCAACACACCTTGTTCGGGGGGTAGCGGTACATTAATTCTTACCGGCACATCTTCCCCACCGGGAGGTACATGGTATTGGGCTGCTCCCGATGGATGGACTTCCAACCTTCAAAACCCTACTCGTTCGCCAGTACCTATTGGTGGAGGAGGTTTATATACGGTTACAGATTCAATTGGTTTTTGTGGTTCTCCTATTGATTCTATATATGTAACAATAGATACTACGCCAACAATACCTTCATTTATAACTAATTCTCCTATTTGTGCCGGAGATACATTGAAAATTTATGCAGTAGATTCTTTGGACTCTGCCCTTCATTTAGGTTTTTTATGGACAAATAGTCATGGAGTTACATTCACAACTCAAAATATTATTATTCCTAATGCAGATACATCAAAAAGTGGTCTATATACTTTAGTTGTTCAGCCGGGTCCTTGCCAGGTATCTAATTTTGTATCTTATGTAGTTTCACCGGTTCCTACACTCAAAGTGTCTAATAATAGTCCTGTTTGTACCGGAGGTATCTTAAATTTCACGTCAATAATAGATACGGGAGTTACTATTTCTTGGGTTGGTCCCTATTCGTTTATGTCAACAATTCCCGACCCGAGTAGGTCGCCTGTAATATTAGAATACACCGGTATTTATCAGATTACTGTTACTGCTCGTTTAGGGTGTTCAAAAACGGTTAACGATACCGTTGTAGTACATGCTACACCTAATCCGCCTCAAATAAAATACCTTACCTATTGCCAAGAATTCCCTGCTGATTCTGTCCAGGTAATCGGTTCGAATCTACTTTGGTATTCAAATGATATTGCCGGTACTACCGGCAGCCCTAATCCGCCTGTTCCTTCTACCGCAAATGTGGGTCTTACCTATTATTTTGTAACACAGACAGTACAAGGATGTATTAGTTCATTGGATTCCGTATTAGTAACAATAAATCCGAGGCCGAAAATTGCTGCTACGCCTATAAGCTCTACAATTTGTCCTTACGACACGGTTATTGTTCAGCTAGCTGATACATCTTCTACACCTATTACCTATAAATGGTATCCATTTTATGATGTAAAAGATAGTTTAATGTATGCTCCGATAGGTAAAAATGCTATTAGTACTAAAGTATATCCGATTGTAACACAAGAATATACAATTGTTGGCACCAATTCGTATGGATGTACCGATACTACCTATACTACTGTAAATGTATTACCGGCAGCAATTATAGATTTAGGAGATTCAATCATTCTATATCCGGGGGAAGTAGCACATTTACAGGCAGTTAGTAATTGTTCCAGTTTTAATTGGTTTCCACCTGAAACACTTGATAACAGATATATTTCAAGCCCAACTGCAAGCCCAACCACTAATACGAAATATATATTAACTGCTACAAATGAATACGGGTGTGTAGGTGTAGATTCTGTAAAAGTGCATGTTTATACTAAGAGTATAGTTAACCTGCCTAATGCTTTTACACCGGGCACAGGAGTAAATTATATTTTTAAAATTCAAGACAGAGGTATTGTATCGTTAGTATCTTTTAATATTTACAATCGTTGGGGTGTATTGGTATTCTCAACTTCAGATATTAATCAAGGCTGGGATGGAACCTACAAAGCTGCACCGCAACCAATGGATGTTTATGTTTATGTAGTTACAGCTATTACAGACGACAATGGCAGACAAGAATTATTTCAAGGTAATATAACACTTTTGAGGTAATAATAAAGTCAATAAAAGTATAAAATTGTCATGGAAAAGTTAATCCATGACAATTTTTTTTGTTTATATGGAACTGTAATTCAGTCATATTTTTGAAAAAATACTACATTATTATACTTTTTCTAAAAAAAATATTTTCAACTAAAAACAAAATATAATTATATATATCTTATATTTATTGATTTACAGCATATTGTATATTATATGTTTGTTTAATAAAATTCCATCTTAAAAAACTTAACGTAAACTTAATATTGAATTAATACAAGAATGACAATCAAAAGTTTTCTTTGCACTTAAATAAAAACACAAAGCAATGATAAAATTAGTTACAAAGGTAGGTTTATCTTTATCTTTCCTAGCGTTAGCAATGCAGGCAGGAGCACAAATGCCGGCAACAATGATGAATGCAGATACCACTGCTGAATTTAAACCTTCAGGTAAGTTATGGGGTTATGCATTTGGGGATTATGCAAATAAAGGTGGTTCGGACGAATTGAATCGCGGAGGCTCTAACCAATACACGGGTGTGCCAATAAACACAAATATGTTTCAATGGCGTCGTATTTATTTGGGCTACAATTATGAAATCAGTCAAAAATTCTCTGCTGAGTTTTTATTAGCAGCAGAAGATGATTTTGCAGCAGGTGTTTTAGGACAAGGAGCAAATGCAACAAGTACTAACGTAAAAGTTACCGGCAATCAAACAGGTACTACTACTACAGCAGGTACTTTAGCATTAGGTGGAAATGGTGATGTTTTATTGAACAATAAATTTTCTCCTTATATTAAATTAGCTAACTTACGTTGGAAAAATATTTTTAAAGGTACAGATTTAGTTATTGGTCAGGCTGCAACACCATCATTCCCAATGATGTCTGAGTCAATTTGGTCTTACCGTTCTATTGAAAGAACCGTATCGGATATTCGTCGTACACCATCTTTTGATATGGGTGCCACTTTACAAGGTAAATATGGTAAAGACGGTACTTGTGGTTATGATTTAATGGTTGGTAACGGACAAAGTGCAAAACCGGAAAACGACCCTTACAAATGGTTCTATGGTGATGTTTGGGTTAAATTAGCTAATAAAAAATTAGTAATTGACTTATACCAAGATTACCAAAAATTACATTGGACTTATATGCATGATGGTAATCCTGAAACAGCTGTAACCACTACCAATACTACTACAGGTGTTGTTACTACTACTTATTCTTTACCGGGTGCTGCCAGCCTTCACCACGACCGTAATATGACTAAATTATTTGTTGCTTGGAATGATAAAAAATTCACAATAGGTTTTGAAGGTTTCATGAACACAATTATGGGCGATTTACAAGTGGTTGGTAAAGACAATAAAGTTTACTACAAAACATCTACTGCTACTGATTTATCGTTCTTCGTTCGTGGAAAAATCTACAAAGAAAAATTAAGTTTCTTTGCTCGTTACGATATGTATGACCCAAGTGGTATGTTGAAAAGCGACATCAGCGACAAATTTGTTGTTTCTTACAAAGCACTTACTTCACAATATGAGCCTACAACAAAAGAAAATTTTGTTACTTTCGGTTTAGATTTTACTCCTGTTAAAAATGTACATATTATGCCAAACGTTTGGATAAACAGCTACGAAAGTGCATTGTCTGCAACAGGTACTAATGATGCCGGTTTATTATATACTAAAATGAACGGAAACGTTAATGCAACAAAAGGTACTGATGCAGTTTACCGTTTAACTTTCTATTATATCTACGGAAAATAGTTTTAAATAATATTTATTTTGTAATTTAATAAAAATTCAACCATGAAAACAGTTAAAAGTTTATTATTAGCCGGCATCGCAGTAGCCATTACCGGTTCTATGTTCATCACAGGTTGTGGTGGCAATGGTAAAGCAGGTGGTTCAGACTCTACCGACAATACTATTTTGGGTGCTGGGGCAACATTCCCTAATCCATTGTATTCAAAAATGTTTTCTGAATACAATAAGGCTACCAATCTTAAAGTTAACTACCAATCTATTGGTTCCGGTGGTGGTATTCAGCAATTAACTAGTAAAACAGTTGATTTTGGTGCATCAGATGCACCAATGAATGCAAAACAAGATTCAGCTATTGCAGTTCCAGTAGTTCATATTCCGGCAACAGCAGGTGCAGTTGTGCTAAGCTATAATTTGCCTGATATGAAAGATACATTAATGCTGAGTCCTGATGTGCTTGCTGATATTTTCTTGGGTAATATTAAAAAATGGAATGATGCAAAAATTAAAGCAATAAATAAAGATGCAAAACTTCCGGATATGGATATTCAAGTTGCACACCGTTCTGATGGTAGTGGTACTACAAATATCTTTACAACATATCTTACTAAAGTAAGTAAAGGTTGGGAAGAGAAAGTAGGCAAAGGCTCATCTGTTAATTGGCCAGTTGGTTTAGGTGGCAAAGGTAATGAAGGAGTTGCCGGAAGTGTTAAACAAACGCCCGGTGCTATTGGTTATGTAGAATTAGCTTATGCTATTCAAAACAATATGGCTTTTGCTAAAATGCAAAATAAAGCTGGTAATTTTATTACACCAAGTATAGCAAGTGTTACTGCTGCTGCAAATATCACCATACCTGAGGATGCAAAAGTATCTTTAACGAATACTGACGCACCGGATGGTTATCCTATTTCAGGTCTTTCTTGGATAATTATTTACAAAGAACAAAAGTATAATAATCGCACTATTGATAAAGTAACAAAAATGCTTAAATTAATTCAATGGATGGCACATGACGGACAACAATATAGTGCAGCACTAAACTATGCTCCACTGTCTTCAAACGCTGTATCTGTTGGCGATGCATTATTAAAAACGGTTACTTTCGACGGTAAACCGGTTCTACAATAATTGTTTAGTAATAAAATAATAATGGATAAATCCTTAAATAATGAAAATATTACCCGTTCTAGCTTAAAGTTAGAGCGGGTAATTGTTTCAGATAAAACTAGCAGTATAGTGAAAGGTGCAAAAAGAATAAGACGTTCTCAGCAACAAATAAGAACAGAATCTATTTTTAAAAATACGTTAGTGATTATTTCCATTTTTATTATAGTGGTTGTTTTTGCTATCCTTTTAACGTTGTTTTGGCAGTCTATACCTGCTATTAAACTAACAGGCATTTCATACCTATGGGGTAAAGTATGGGACCCGGTAAAAGATGTTTTTGGCGTTTATCCGTTTATATTAGGTACGCTGCTTACTTCATTTTTGGCATTAATTATTTCCATCCCTTTTTCTTTTTCTGTAGCCATTTTTTTAGGCGAATATTTTCCTAAAGGTACACTTTCAGATTTATTAAAAAATACTGTGGAACTGATAGCTGCCGTACCTTCGGTAATCTACGGCTTTTGGGGGCTTGCGGTCTTAGTACCTATAGTAAGAGGTTTTGAAGCACAAATAGGAGTACAAACAATTGGTTTAGGCATTTTTACATCATCTGTTATTTTAGCTATTATGATTATTCCCTATGCTGCTTCATTAGGAAGGTCTATGATACAAATGGTACCGTCTAATTTAAAAGAAGCAGCTTATGCATTAGGTGCCACCAGATGGGAAGTTATTAGAAGCATTATTTTTCCATATACAAAATCAGGTTTGTTTGCAGGAGTAATGTTATCTTTAGGTAGGGCTTTAGGAGAAACTATGGCGGTAACAATGGTAATAGGGAATACAAGCTTGATACCTAAAAATATTTTTTCGCCCGGTAATACTATGGCTAGTGTTATTGCAAATGAATTTACTGAGGCTGACCATCCCGTTTATCTTTCTGCCTTAATTGAATTAGGTCTGGTGTTATTTGTCGTTACTGTAGTAATTAATATGATAGGAAAAAGATTTATTAAGGGATTTTCAAACACCTAATTATGAGTACTTTAATTAAATATAGAATTGGTAAAAGTTTTGCATTTAAAGGATTAATAATTCTACTTTCTGTGGCTTGTGTTGTGCCTTTATTGTTTATTCTTGTTTACATTATTCAGGCAGGAATTACTAAAATAAATTGGCATTTTCTTACAAATCTGCCTAAACCGGTGGGTGAAGCCGGCGGAGGTGTATTAAATGCATTGTTAGGAAGTGTAATTATAATTACTGTAGCTTCATTAATAGCAATACCATTTGGCATTTTTTGTGGTATTTACTTAAGTGAAAATAAAAATACTAAACTTGCTTATTGGTGTCGTTTATGTGTTGATGTTCTTCAAGGTGTGCCTTCAATTGTAATTGGGCTTATTGCGTATTTATGGTTTGTAAAGCCTGTAGGTAGCTTTTCTGCCTTATCAGGTAGTATTGCATTAGCTATAATGATGTTGCCAATTATAATAAGATCAACAGAAGAAACTTTATTGTTACTACCAAATTCATTAAGAGAAGCTGCTTTTGCTTTAGGGATGCCTTTCCATAGAGTTATTTTAAAAGTGATAGTTCCATGCGGTATTAGTGGAATTTTATCAGGAGTAATGCTTTCTGTAGCAAGGATTACCGGCGAAACTGCACCACTATTATTTACTGCATTTGGTAATAATTTTTTGGAATTTAATATTACAAAACCAATGCAAAGTTTGCCTTTATTAATATTTAATTATGCCACAAGCCCATATAATGAGTGGCATGATTTAGCTTGGGGTGCATCTTGTATCTTATTAATATGGGTATTATTATTAAACATATTTACAAAACTGATTACTAGAAAATGGAAAGTACAATTATAAAATCTATTGGATATAATGCTTATTTCGGCACTAATCATGTAGTGAAGAATGTAAATATGGAAATTGCCCGTAATAAAGCAATAGCTGTTATGGGGCCCTCGGGTTGTGGTAAAACAACTTTTTTACGTGGAATAAATAGAATGCATGAATTAATTCCTGATGCTACTGCAAACGGACAAATATTATTAGATGGGGAAGATGTTTTGGAAATGCACCCGATATTTGTAAGGCTTAAGATTGGTATGGTTTTTCAAAGACCTAACCCCTTTCCTAATTTAAGTATTTATGATAATGTTATAGCAGGATATTTACTAAATGGTATTAAACTGCCTAAAGCTGAAAAAGATATTATTGTAGAGAAATCTTTAACCAAAGTTGCTCTTTGGAATGAAGTGAAAGACTCTCTTGTAAAAAAAGGTTCTTTCCTTTCAGGTGGGCAGCAACAACGTTTATGTATTGCCCGCGCAGTTGCAATGGAGCCTGAAGTTCTTTTGTTTGATGAACCAACATCTGCACTTGACCCTATTTCTACCTCTACAGTTGAAGAGCTATTTCATGAATTGAAAAGAAATTATACGCTTATTATTGTTACGCATAATATGCAACAAGCAGCAAGGGTTAGCGACTTAACAGCCTTTTTTTATATGGGTGAATTAGTAGAATATGATGACACTAAAGTTATGTTTACAAACCCTAAGGATAGTCGTACTCAGAATTATATAACCGGTAGATTCAGTTAATAGATTTTTTGAAATTTAGTTTTATTATTCTAATAAAAATTATAATTTGCAACTATGACACAGCTTGAAAATGAAATAGTAGCGGTAAAGGCAGAGGTAATTACTATGTGGCAATTGGTAGAGTCTCAATTGCAAAAAGCAAGAAATGCTTTTGCTAAATTTGACAAAGACTTGGCAAGAGAAATTGTATTGAAAGAGAAACGCGTAAATGCTTTTGAATTAAAAATAGACAGAGATTGCGAAGGTGTATTTGCTTTATTTTGTCCGGTAGCAATTGATTTGAGGTTTTTACTTGCAGCACTTAAAATAAATACAAATTTAGAGCGTATTGGCGATATTGCCGATGGTATTGCAAGATATGTAATTGCATCGTTTGGTGAGTTTGATAGTGATTTAATAGTGAAAACCAAACTACTAAACATGTTTGATGAGGCTATTAGTATTTTATCCGATACAAGAATAGCTTATGAAAAAGAAGATACTAATTTGGCTCGAAGTATTTTTCAAAGAGATGAGGCACTTGATGTAATAAATATAAATGCAATAGATTGTGTTACGGATTGTATTAGGGCAGATGTAGAAATAGTAACAGATGCATTATATGTACTTTCTATAATTAGAAAATTAGAAAGAGTAGGCGACCAGGCAAAAAATATGGCAGAAGAAATTATTTTTTATATAGAAGCTAAAGTTTTAAAACATAATTCTGAATTGAAGAAACAGAATACATAATGTAATAGTACAAATACAATATGCATGCTGTCATAAAGACGAAATTATTACTGCATTTTTTAAATTCATTTATTTTCAAAAGTGATGTGTTTGTACTTTTAATACAGCCTCTTTAAAAATCACAAAAAATCTGTTTTGTAATATCATTCAGCAATATTTGTTCGAACAAAAATAGGTTATTTTGGCTGCTTATTAATTATTAAGAATCCCCCAACAGAAAAATAGATTAGAAATATTTTGGTCTTTATATGCTCTTTTTGGTATTCATTTGGAGATGTTGCCATTGCATTTATTTAATTTATTGACGGAATACTTTCAAAGCAAAGTTTTCATTTATTTTTGCAATACTTAAATTTTAGATTCCTTAAATAACATACGTTTTATTTAAGATTGATAGTATTCATTATTAAATTGTTTAAATTACTGCAATGCATATACTCATAAAGCAAGTTACCGTTATAGATAAACAATCAGTATATAATAATAAAATCATAGATTTGTTGGTTATTGACGGTAATATTACCAAAATTGCCAATGTTATATCAGAAAAGGCTGATATAATTATTGCTGAAAACAATTTACATATAAGTTGTGGTTGGGTTGATGTATTTGCAGACTATTGCCAACCCGGATATGAGCAAAAAGAAACAATAGAGTCTGGAATAAATGCAGCAGCAGCAGGTGGTTATACCGATGTATTGCTAGCACCTAATACACAACCCGCAGTAAGCACTAAATCTATAATAGAGTCTTTATTACATAAAGCAAAAGATAGAGCAGTAACTATTTATCCGATGGGCTGCGCTACACAAAATGCAGAAGGAAAGGATATTGCTGAAATGCATGATATGCTTAATAGCAATGTATTAGCATTTACAGACGGTTGGAAACCCATACAGAATGCTAATATTGCATTAAAAATTATGCAATACATTAAGGCTTTTGACGGTACATTGGTACAAATACCTATTGATACCCATTTATCGTCGGGTGGACTGATGAACGAGGGTATTAACTCTACAAAATTTGGTATTGCAGGCACTCCTGCTTTAGCGGAAACGATATTTTTACATAGAGATATTGAACTTTTACGTTATGCAGAGTCTCGCTTGCATGTAACAGGTATTAGTACGGCAGCTTCTGTGGAAATGATTCGTAATGCTAAAAGTGAGGGTTTAAGTATAACCTGTTCCGTTACCCCCTATCATTTAGCACTTACAGATGATATATTAAATACGTACAATAGTATATATAAAGTATCACCCCCATTAAGAACCGAAAAAGACAGGATAGCATTGTTACTAGGTTTGGCAGATGGTACTATAGACTGTATCGCTACACATCATAAGCCGCAGGAATGGGATGCGAAAACAAAAGAGTTTGAATATGCAACTGATGGTATGGCTATACAAGAATCTGCTTTTAATGTATTACGGCATTATTCAAAAAATTATTTGTCAATAGAACAACTTATAGATTCATTAACTGTTTTACCACGGTCTATTTTTAAAATGGAGCCACAAAGTATAGATATCGGGAAAAAAGCTTGTATTACTTTGTTTAACTTAGATGATGATAATATGCTGCAAATTCAAAATGTAAAATCTAAAAGTAAAAACAATCCTTTTATTGGTAAAAAATTAAGTGGCAGTGTATATGGAATCATAAACAATGGTTTATGCATAATAAATAAAGGATACAGATAAGCCTTATTTAATGTAAGTAAAGCAACACCGTAGCACTCCCCTAATTTGAATGCTAATGAACATAATGCCTTACGAGTATCCTTAATCTAAAGAAAATATGTAAAATATATTTATTGTTTTATTTTTGTACAACTATATTTTCTAATTCATTATATACTTTTCAAAATAACGCCATAGCGGTTTAATGTCCCACTATGGCGTTATTGCTTTACTATATTACGGTTTAATTATAAACTTACTACCTTTTTGTATATTAAAATATTAAACACTACCTATTCACACTAAAACTGATTACGTTATTTTCATTTGCAGATTTAATATGTAATAGATAAATGCCGTTTGCCAAATTGCTATTTAAGTAAATATTCTTTTTCAACTCACCGGCTGTAATCATAGCAGCATCACTATATACTACCTGCCCTACAACATCCGTAATTTGCAGTTCTACTTCTTTAGCTCCACTAATTATTTTGCCTGTAATTACAAATTCTCCTTTATTAGGATTAGGTATTAATTGAATAGCACTTTTACCGCTATTTACCAGATTAACGTCAAGTGGCCCTACTTCCATAATTATCCAATTAAAAGAAGCAACGCCTTCGCATGCATTGCCATGTGTTGTAACAACACAGCTTACAGAATCGAAATTAGTGATATACGGTGTTGCAAACCTTGTAGATGTTGCCCCCCAAATAGGTGTACTGTTTATTAACCATTGGTAAGTAGGTGCAGGTCCTGCATTGGTAGTAACAACATAAAAAGTATCTATCTGATTCTGCATTATTAAAGCTCTTCCGTCAACCATAACATGTAATACCGGCACAAGATGTAATTTAATACCTTGTTTTGCAGTATCAGATGGTATAGGACAATGATAACTACTAATCATTACACAACTCATAGAATCACCCTCAGCAGGTTGGTAAGTATAAGAAGTACCGAAACCGGCAAGAGAACCGTTTTTATACCAATAGAAACTTGGTGTATAACCCGGATAAATAGGATTAACAGTTAAGGTTATAGGGCTGCCTTCGCAAACAGAATCTCCCGGATTTAAATTTAGATTTACTAATGGCGTTTCAAATGGTTTTACTGTTATTACCATTGTTTTTGCTGCTGTATCAGGGAAAACACAGCCCGAACTACTTGTAAGTTTGCAGGTTACTATATCACCATTAGCCGGTACATAACTAAAAGTACTACCTGTACCTACTAGAGCCCAGTTTACACTCCATTGTATAAGTGGTGTAGAACCACCATGAGTTACAGAAGCCGTAAACGTATTATTTACCCCTAAACAGGTAGTGTCGCCACCGCTTGAAACGAAGTCAACAGTAGGAATTGCAGGCGGAGAAACAGATACAGTAACTGCATTACTTGCAGTATCAGGCAATGCACATGTTGCATTACTTATTATAGCACATCTTACTATATCTCCATTACCCGGGTAATTTGAAAAAGTATCATTTGTACTTACAACCGTACCGTTTACAGTCCATGAATAAGTAGGTGCAGAACCTCCGCTTGTTGCTACAGCCGTATAAATTGCCCTAACTCCCGGACATAAAAACAGATTAGGATATGCAGCAATAGAAACAGTAGGAATAACGGTTGTATTTACTGTAATTGTTGTATTTGCAACTGTAGTACCACAACTATTGGTAACGGAATACGAAATAGTATCTATGCCTGCCAAAAAGCCGGTTACTAAGCAAGAACCTGAGATAGATGCACTTATATTACTTCTTGTCCAAGTACCACCGCTTACCGTACTTGCCAATGCAATAGAATAACCGGAACAAACAGTATTTGAACCCGTAATAGTACCGGCAGATGGTGGAGCTAAAACATATACCGATTTAGTGGCATAAGTAGTGCCACATATATTGGTAACTGTATATGTAATTATATCCAAACCTGTTGCTACTCCTGTTACAATACCGATACCGGAAACTGTTGCATAAGCATTACTGCTACTCCAAGTACCACCTGTAGTACTGTCTGTAAGCACTATTGTAGAACCGGTACAAACCGTATCTAAACCATTTACCGGTGCTGCCGGACGACTTACATTTATAGTTATTGACACCGTAGATGAACCACATGCATTTATAACTGAATAAGCAATAGCAGTAGTACCTTGCGATACACCTGTTACTACACCTGAAGTTGAAATCACACTTGCTATTGCAGGATTAACGCTTGTCCAAGTGCCACCGCTTACAGAATCTGTAAGGGTAACAGTTGAACCAAAACATAAGTTGGAAGTACCGCTTATTGATGCTGCAATTGTATTTACTGTAACGTTTACTGTTTGGCTTGTTGTACCGCAAATATTGGTTACTGTATAAGTAATTGTTACTATACCTCTTGCAATACCTGTTACTACCCCACCTGCAACAGTAGCAATTGTTGGGTTACTACTTGTCCATATACCACCTGTAGTACTGTCAGTTAAGGTTGTTGTAGAACCAACACAAACGGAATCTGTACCTAATATAATTGCTGTTGTGCGATTTACTGTTACTGTTGTTGTAGATGTACTTGTACCGCAACTATTTATAAGAGTATAAGTTATAGTAGCAGTACCTTGGGCAATTGCGGTAACAATACCTGTAGAGGAGCCAATCGTAGCTATTAATGGGTTTGAACTAGACCATGTACCACCTGTAGCAGGATTGCTTAATGTGGATGAATTACCTACACACACAGTTGTAGTACCCGTAATTGCACCTGCCGCAGTATTAACTGTAACTGTAATTGTATGGCTTGATGTACCACAAGCATTTGTAACTGTATAGGTTATTGTTGCTGTGCCATTTGAAACACCTGTAACTATACCACCAATAACGCTCGCAACACCTGGGTTACTACTTGTCCATATACCACCTGTAGTACTGTCTGTTAAGGTTGTTGTAGAACCAACACATACAGAATCTGTACCTAATATAATTGCTGCTGTGCGATTTACTGTTACTGTTGTTGTAGATGTACTTGTACCGCAACTATTGATAAGAGTATAAGTTATAGTAGCAGTACCTTGGGCAATTGCGGTAACAATACCTGTAGAGGAGCCAATTGTAGCTATTAACGGGTTTGAACTAGACCAAGTGCCGCCCGTTGTAGTTGTAGATAAGGTACTATTAGCACCTACACACAAAGTTGTTGTTCCAATTACGGCAGCAGCTACCGGGTCAACTGTTACTGTTGTAGTTGCTGCCGTAGTACCGCATGCATTTGTTATTGTATATGAAATAACAGAAGTCCCTGCTGCCACACCGGTTACCACACCGGTTGTATTTACAGTTGCAACACCTGTACTAACACTACTCCAAGTACCACCTGCAGTAGCATCTGTTAGTGGTGTTGTGCTACCTGCACATACCAAAGTTGTACCGGTAATAGCTGCTACTGTAGGTACAGATATAACTGTTAATAATGCCGGCGTAGAAGTAGCAGTACCATAAGCATTTGTTGCTATCATTTGGTAGGCATAACCGTTTTCAACAAGGGTAGCACCTGTTAATGTAAGTGTATTGGTTGTAAAAGAAGCGCCATAAATACCACCGTCCATACCGGTTGTTATATTAACCCATGGGCCAGCTGTACCTGTAGTACTTCTTTGCCATTGGTATGTAGGTGTTGGCATACCGGTTGCTGTTGCAGTAAAAGAGGTAGATGTACCCGAACAAATGGTTTGATTGGCAGGACTTGATGTAATAGAAGGCGGTGTTGTAGGTGAAGCAATAGTTTGTGTATTTGAAGCTGTTGCAGAACCGGACAAAGTTAAACAAGTAGTACTAAAGGTGAAATTAGAAGCAACAGAAGGTATTGAAGCTATCGAAATAGTATTTCCAGGTGTTGCACCTGCTGCAACATCAGCAGTAATATATATATAACTTGCACCCACAGGTAATGTTTGAGCAAGACTTGAAAATGTGTTACTACTACCTGAAGCACCCGGAGTAATTGTACTTAATAATGTAGCAGACCCGGTACTGAATGTAGAAGAAGTGGAGTACCAGCATTTTAAATTGGTAATATCTGTAGTGGGTACATAAGTACCCAATGTATTTACGGTTATGTCTGTAAGTGTTGTAGCAGAAGTACCTACTGTCATATTAAAGGTCTGTAATAAATTATTTGTGGAACTGGGTGCAATTGTACCTGCTGCGGGGCTGGTACTGCTTATACTAACCGTAGAAATTCCCGAGGGCGTACCTGCAAAACCACCGTCGCTAACTATACGATTGGTACCTGTACCCGCACAAGAATAAGGAATAATTTTTACAAGAAAAGTAGCTAAATTATTACAAGAAGTAGGAAAAGTAGCAGTAATAGTAGTAATAGTGCAACAACCGGTGCAGGGGCTAAGGCTGTAACTACCATAATATATATAAGATGTTCCGCCATTAATACTATAATAAATATCGCCACCGGTAGGGCCGGTGTTTGATGATGTATTATTTGCAGCCATAGTAATATTACTATATCCACAAGTGCTTAATGTATATAACCAATAGGCACTTGAACCGTCCCATCCTGTACTATAGTAACCCGATACACATGTACCTGTGGCTGTAGGGCTTATGGTTGACCAACTTAATGTACTTGCTATTGCTGTTGCTGATGCTTTTTGGCTAAAAAATTGAAGACTAAAAAATAAACTTAAAAATGCTATTGTTTTAATAGATTTAAAGAACTTTTTATTAAATAAATATTTCATATTACTATATTTGGCTTCAAAAGTACCCTAATAAACTTAGCTTGTACTATTTGCAAGGTTATCAAAATATGAAATAATTATTAAGTCTTTTTCTTTTCGAGTAATTTAGAGTATAAAATTGCTATTGATTAATTTCTATTGATAAAATTAAACGAAAAATAAATATTATTTAATACGAAACAAAAAACAATGTAATTTGTAGATACAAATTTTCTTTTGTTTTCTATATCTACAACTTATGCCCAAAATAGAAAAATAAACATATTTGGCAAAGTCTATTACAATGATAATTTTGCTGATGAGGCAACAATATCAGTTAAAGATAGAATATAATAAACCATATCAAGGACAAGAGCCATTCTGTTTAAAACCCGGCGAAATAGATAAAGAAGAATTAGGTAACTGGTATATTGGTTGCGAATTAACTGAAATTAAACTTCTGAAATACTGCGAGAGTAAGTAATATTGGGTAGATGTACTATTCATTAACTTTATACAAAATAACAATATTCCTTATGGATATAGGAATGCATGCTTTGGTCAACTTGCATTATTCTATTCCCAAGTTTAATATCTTTGCTATCTAATTACGAAGCATGTCTATTCTATTTAGCCCATTAAAAATAAGAAGTATAACCTTAAAAAATCGTATTGTTGTTTCGCCTATGTGCCAATATAGTGCCGCAGATGGTTTTGCTAACGATTGGCATCTAGTACATTTAGGTACAAGGGCAGTGGGTGGTGCAGGTTTGGTTTTTACAGAGGCTACAGCAGTAAGCCCGGAAGGCAGAATATCGCCCTACGATTTAGGCTTGTGGTGCAACGAACAAATAGAGCCATTAAAAAGAATAACAGATTTTATAAGTAATAATGGCAGTGTACCCGGCATACAACTTGCACATGCAGGCCGTAAAGCTAGTACTACGCAACCATGGTTGGGCGATAAGCTTATTCCTGTTTCAGAGGGTGGCTGGCATACTGTAGCACCAAGTTCTATACCTTTTGCAGATGACAAAGATACTCCACAAGAATTAACGGATACCGAAATTGCAACAATTGTTACGTCCTTTAAAACTGCCGCATTAAGAGCCTTAAAGGCAGGTTTTAAAATAATTGAAATACATGCAGCACATGGGTATTTAATTAATCAGTTTCTATCGCCACTTTGCAATATCCGCAAAGACAGCTATGGTGGTTCTTTTGAAAACAGAATACGGTTTTTATTAGAAATTATTGAAGCTATAAGAACTGTTTGGTACGATGAATTACCTTTATTTGTTCGTATTTCTGCTACCGACTGGGCAGAAAACGGATGGACAATTGAGGATTCGGTAAAATTAGCAGAAGTACTTAAACATAAAGGTGTCGATTTAATAGATTGTTCATCGGGGGCTGTGGTTTCTTATGCAAAAATAAGTGCTAAGCCTAATTATCAGGTTCCTTTTGCGGCTGCTGTTCGCAAAGCCGGTGTACTTACCGGTGCAGTTGGTATAATTGTAAGTGCCACCCAAGCCGAAGAAATTTTATCTAACCAACAAGCAGACCTTATATTTATGGCAAGAGAACTATTAAGAAACCCTTACTTCCCCATAAATGCAGCCATTCAGTTAGACCAAAATTTTGATATGCCATTACAATACGAGAGAGCGCAAAGAAAAAAGTAAAAATAATAAAAACAAGCATAATAATAAAATTAGACGATTTAGTATTCTAATTATTGGCTGTTAATAAATTGGTTGTCATTTCGCAATGGAGACCCTTTTTCAGGGTCGGAATGAAGAAATCTGCCTAATAGAAGAGATAGCTTGAAAAACAAGTGCTATCACCAAGCAGATTTCTCCATTTCAAAGCGAAATGACGACCACGATTGAGCAATTTGCAAAAAGTAAAAGCAACTTACAGGCTACCATTTAAGTTTTATTCAGCCGGAATTGGCTATGGTATTCACAGTACCTATCTTTGCTGCCATAAATGAACTACTTATTACATATTGATACGGCTACTGAAATATGCACTGTTGCTATTTGTTGCGATGGAAATCTTGTAGCTGTTAAAACAAATACAGAGATAAATACTACTGCCTCTTATATAAACACAATGATTAGTGATGTATTGCAACTTGGCAATATACAATTTGATGCTCTTTCTGCAATAGTTGTTTGTGGTGGGCCGGGTTCTTATACCGGTTTAAGAATAGGCTTGGCTACGGCAAAGGGTATTTGTTATGCATTAGATATACCTTTAATAATGCATGGCCGATTAGAATTACTTGCATTAAATGCGCATAAAAAGTATGGCAATACATTCGATAATTACATAACATTATTGAACGCCAGAATAAAAGAGTATTTTATCTTTATATACAATTCTTATACAGGAAATGCATTAGAACAAAAGCATATTCACGAAGAAGTATTAACCAAAAGTGTTAAAATTGAAGAAAAAACATATTGTGTTACAAATGTTGATGAAAAGTTGCTTATATCATTGAATATCAATACATTAGAGATTGATTTTGATACTAAAATTGATTTTAATTTCTGGGCAGATTTTGCTTATAAACAATATAAAAATAATAAATTTGAAATTTTTTCAAATTTAGAACCTTTTTATTTGAAGCAAGTTTACACACATAAGTAATTGATTGTCACTTAAATACATTGTAGCTAAGTATTCTATTAATTTACTTTAACTATATATTAACATTAAATATGATTTAAAAGTGCTTTCATATCTCGTTAATTGAGTATGTTTGCAAAATATTCAGGTAGAAATACTTAAAATATAAACAAGAAACATTTATTATTTAACATCCAAAATTACAATTAATGGAAAAGAACGCATCAGCGAACACTCTGGTAATTAACGAAAACATTAAATTAGATTATGTAGCTGTAAAAAATGCAGCTATGACATTGAGAGCAATCAACCACAAACTTCGTCAGCAAGTTGTGAAATTGTTAGAAGAAAACAAACGTATGAATGTTACTGATATTTATGTAAAATTGCGTTTAGAGCAATCTGTAGCATCACAACATTTAGCTATTTTACGTCGTGCTAACATCGTTATCACAGAACGTGACGGTAAATTTATACATTATGCATTGAACCATGAGCGTATTGCTGCAGTAGCGAAATTTGTAAATGAGTTGGTTCATTCTGAAGAAGAAGCTAATTAATTCTTTTGCTTAAAAAGCAGTTTATAAAAAAGCCCTGTTTACAGGGCTTTTTTTATTCCTATTAATTTCTCGTCTTTATCTCTGCCCAAGTAGCATATAGGCTTTCTTGTTGGGGTCTGTTTTCTGGTATTTCAGTTAAAGGTAAGCATTCTACCATACTACTATGGCAATCAGCCGGTAATGTTTGATATAATTCTGTACCTTTTGTTTTCCATGCAAGCATTTCATCGCTTACTTGTTTAATAATTTTACCCGGGTTGCCAACAACTAAGCTTCTTGGCGGTATTATTGTTTTTGCCTGTACAAATGTCATTGCACCAATTATAGACTCATCGCCTATTTCTGCTTCATCCATAATTACGGAATTCATACCTATCAATACATTACTACCAATATTTGCACCATGCACTATTGCACCATGCCCAATATGAGCACGCGCCTTTAAAGTAACCACAATACCGGGAAACATGTGTACGGTGCAACTTTCTTGTACATTACAACCGTCTTCAATAATTATACCACCCCAATCGCCTCTTATAACTGCAAAAGGACCCACATATACATTTTTACCTATAATTACATTGCCTGTAACAACAGCCTGCGGATGCACAAACGAACTTGAGTGAACCACAGGAACAAAACCTTTAAAAGAATAAAACATTATATTGATTATTTAAAATATTAAGGAACTGGGTCGTAGCCACTTTTCCCCCAAGGATGGCACGAAAAGAATCTTTTAATGGTTAAACGTCCTCCTTTTAAGGGTCCGTATTTACGTATTGCCTCTAAACCATACTGACTGCAAGTAGGTGTATATCTGCATCTTGCGCCAAAAAATGGAGAAATAGCACCTTGATAAAACCGGATAATACCAATAAGTAAAAAGGAAAAAATTTGACGCATATACATTT
>CAIWXG010000387.1 GCA_903916555.1 uncultured Bacteroidota bacterium | reverse complement strand
TTCAATATCCAGGTGGTTAGTAGGCTCATCCATAATCAACAACACATGCTTATGCTCAAAACCTATATCTATAAGTGTTTGTGCAAGTGCTATTCGCTTACGTTGCCCACCGGATAAGGTTTTTACTTTTTGGTCGAGCTGTGTAATATTTAATTTACCCAGTATCTGTTTTACCTTGCCTTCAAATTCCCATGCTCCCAATTCATCTATGCGTGCCAGTGCGTGTGCAATGTCATTAGGGTCTTTACCGGGATTATTTAATATTTTTTCATATTCTCTAAGTGCCTCAGCAACAGGGTGTTTATAATGAAAAATATTATCTAATGCTGTTAATTCTTCTTCAAAATGGGGTTCTTGTTCAAATAATGCAACAGTAACATCTTTATGAATCCATAGCGTACCGTCATCAAGAGTTTCTTTTCCTGCAAGAATTTTCAATAAAGTACTTTTTCCTGTCCCGTTACGGGCAATGAGTGCTATTTTATCGCCCTCGCTAATATGAAAAGTAATATCTGTAAATAAAGGTTTTATACCGTGCGATTTAGTTATACGGTTCGCTGTTACATAATGCATATACCGCAAAGATAAGCTTGGAGTGCCAAAGCATTTGTTATTCTTTAATCAATTGATTTTAGCTTTGACTTCGTATGTTGCTTTTCCCATTCCCATATAAGTAACGAATAGACTTCGGAATCTTCATTAATACCATTAATGCAATAATCTTCACGACTTGTACCTTCTCTTATAAACCCATATTTATGCACTAATCGTAATGATGCTAAATTTTCAATTGCTACACATGCCTGAATGCGGTGCAATTGTAGTTCTGTAAATCCAAATTGCAAAACATATCTAAGTGCTTCTGTCATTATACCTTGTTTTTTATATTCGTTTTGTCGTAATAAGTAAAACAATTCTGCCCTTTTATGTATTTTATTCCATGTGTGAAAGCCACATTCGCCTATTGGTTTATTTGTTTCATTAAGAATAATAAGAAAAAAGAAATGTGAAATACGGTGGGTCTCCATTCCTTGTAAATACATTTCTCTGTAGTGATTAAAGCCCATTTCATCAACCCCTAAAAACTCTTTTATTTCTTCATCTGAATTAGACCGAAACAGGTCTCTGATAGTTTGCGGTGTAATAGGTATAAGAGTTAGTCGTGCTGTGGTTATCATAAAAATTTGGCTAAAAATGGAGAATGTCTTGCATGTATTATAAATTTATGTATTTATGAAATAACCAAACTTATGGGTATAGTCAATCCATTAATATCCTATTACCACTTCTACATATTCAATTATTTCTTTGAATTATGCATTTTAAATATACATAAAATCTGACTATTTAACATAGATAAAGTATAATCGATAGTAATGCTAGAATTGGGTGGATAGTCATCCGGATGGCAACGGAAATTTGTCATAAAATAATCTGCTTTTTGCCACCCTATGGTATCAAAACGGACTCTATCCTGCATAGGCAACATTTGTATATTATTTCTTATTGGTGTTAATGCAAAATCAGATGCAATTTTAATGTGTTGAGATGTGTCATTGGCTGCAATATATTCTAAACCTTGTTTCATGCTTAATCCCCAATAATCCATTTCATAGTTATGTCTTAATGAATCTTCTTCATGCGAAACTAATTCATTGAAATAAATGTGATTTAAAGGGTGATTCTTAACCATAAACCAAGCAATTGAAATAAATTGTAATGCACATAAGCTTACTAAAACCCATTTAAATTTCTTTTGCATAAAAAAGTTAATAGCATATAAAGCCAAGAGAACAAAAGATGGATAAACAAAATACAAGTGCCGCCAGTCATCATATATAACAGAATGAAGCACTATAACTGCAAAAATTGGAGCAAAAAAACAAGCTAAATAAAATATAAAATTACGATTAGTGGTATTTTTTAAATATTCAATAGGCTTCTTAATAAAAGCCAATATAAGTAATAGTATTCCTGTAAAACCAGCTATTAGCCATAAGATAGGATTAGTAATAAAAAACCAAACCGGAAAATAAAACCAAGGTAATTTTGTAGCTTTTTCAAATTTTCCATTTAACAATACAGGGCCATTCCATTCGTAATGAGAAAAAGAAGCAAAGCTGTCGGCAAAGTTTTTAACCGGATTATGCCATAAAAAGGGCCAACCCAATAATAACAATGCAAAGAAACCCACAATAAAAAGTACAATTTTAAGAACTGTTTTTATTGGTTTTTCTTTGTCTTTTAAATTAAAAAACAAGTCAAGCAATAAAAAAGCAATAATAAGTCCACCAATCATTACACCCATAATTCTTATACTAGTGGCATATCCGCATAATAAACCAAGAATAAAAAACAAGCTTAATTTATTTTTCTTATTAAATGCATACTCACTTACGGCAAAAATGATAGTAAACATGCATAAGAAAGGTAAATCTTTGGTATTAAAGAAAGAATGGGCATAAATACGTGGCGAAAAAGCCAGCAATAAATAACCTATAGATGCAATAAGATTACTTTTAAATAATCTATAAAATAAAAAATATCCAAAGACCAAGCTAACTAGAAAAAATAAATGTGTTACCAAATGCCTCATTTCGTAAATTGCCTTAGGGTCTGTAATATTTAGGCTCTTTTCTATAATAACTAATGGAATTTCGAAACCAGCACCATGATGGTCTGATTTTTTTTGAAACAATTCTTGATTTCCATTAAAAATGTAATTGTAACTTTGTACACCAGGTGCACGCTGGTCGGGTTCATCCCAAGCCATACCATAATCTTTGTATGTAAATAAACCAATTAGTAAGGTTATTACAAAAAGACAAATGCCAGTAAAATAGGGATTAATTAATATTTTTGAATATTTATTTGAAAGTGTTTTTCCCATTTTATTACTTTATAAATAATTGCTTAAACCAATTGCAAAATGCGAATATAATATTTATTTCAACTTCTAAAAACAAGACATTTTTCACATACTTTGCCAAATATATAATTTTAGCTACGATTGTATTTTAATTTTCCTACAAAAAATAAAATTAAATAATAATTCATCTATTATTGTCTTCTAAAAGTCTTTCAAATTTACGAAATTTGTAGCTATGAAGTTTAATATAAATAGCCCTTTTCAGCCGGCAGGCGACCAGCCCGAAGCAATAAAGCTTTTAGTAAAGGGTATTGAAGAAGGTGAAAAGTACCAAACATTATTAGGTGTTACAGGTTCGGGTAAAACATTTACAGTTGCAAATGTGATACAAAAATTAGAAAGACCTACTTTAATACTTACACATAATAAAACATTAGTAGCACAACTATATGGCGAATTCCGCCAATTTTTTCCGGATAATGCAGTCGAATATTTTGTATCTTATTACGATTATTATCAGCCGGAAGCCTATATGCCGGTATCAAATACTTATATTGAAAAAGACTTATCCATAAACGAAGAATTAGAAAAACTAAGACTTCGTGCTACTTCAAGTCTTTTAAGCGGCAGACGCGACATAATTGTTGTTGCATCGGTATCTTGTATTTATGGTATAGGTAACCCGGCAGAGTATGCAAATAGTATTATTAGATTTAATGTAAATGAAAATATCGGACGTAATCACTTTTTGCATCAATTAGTGAATTCATTATATCACAGAAGCCAAGGCGAATTTGAAAGAGGGTCTTTTAGGGTAAATGGCGACACTGTAGATATTAATTTACCTTATGTAGATTATGGTTACAGGATTACTTTTTTGGGTGATGAAATTGAGGAGATTGAAACTTTTGAATTGGAAACAGGCAAAAGGATAAGCAAACTGGAAAATGCTGCCATATTTCCTGCTAATTTATATATAGCCCCGAAAGACCAAATGACGCAGATTATATATGAAATTCAAGATGAAATGAATGCACAAATAGACTATTTTAAAAAAATAGGGAAACATATAGAAGCACAACGCATAAAAGAAAGGGTTAATTATGATTTGGAAATGATTCAGGAATTGGGTTATTGCAGTGGTATAGAAAATTATTCCCGGTTTTTGGATAGAAGAAAACCCGGTAGCAGACCATTCTGCTTGTTAGATTATTTTCCTGATGATTTTTTATTAGTAATAGATGAGAGCCATGTAACCATACCACAAATAAGTGGTATGTATGGTGGCGACAGGTCAAGAAAAATAACTTTGGTAGATTTTGGTTTCCGTTTGCCATCAGCTTTAGATAACAGGCCATTGAATTTTTATGAATTTGAATCTAAAATAGGTCAGGTAATTTTTGTAAGTGCTACACCAAGCAATTATGAAATGGAACATTGTGAAGGTGTAGTTGTTGAACAAATTGTGAGACCAACTGGTTTATTAGAACCTATAATTGAAGTGAGACCCTCCATTAATCAAATTGATGACTTGCTGGATGAGATTGATAAAAGAATTAAAGCCGGAGGTAGAGTACTAGTAGCTACACTTACAAAAAAAATGGCTGAGGAATTAGATAAATATCTAAAAAGAATCAACTTAAAATCAAAATACATTCATTCGGAAGTAGATACATTAGAAAGAGTAGAGATATTAAGAGACCTTAGATTAGGTGTTATAGATGTTGTTGTAGGTGTTAATTTACTAAGAGAAGGGCTTGATTTGCCGGAAGTATCGTTAATGGCAATTTTAGATGCCGATAAAGAAGGTTTTTTAAGAAATGAACGTTCTCTTACCCAAATGGCTGGCAGGGCTGCCAGAAATGTAAACGGATTAGTAATTTTTTATGCAAATAAAATTACTGATAGTATGCAACGTACTATAGATGAGACGAATAGAAGACGTGAAAAACAAATAAATTTCAATACTCAACATGGAATAACTCCTACAACAATTATTAAATCTATAGACCAAATTATGAAACAAGGGTCGGTATTAGATATTAAAGGATTCGACCCCAATAGTCAATATGCCATTATGGATGAATTACCACAAATGGCTGCCGAAGCCGAAGGCACATATAGAACTGCTAATCAATTAGATAAATTAATAAATAGTACTAAAAAGGCAATGGAAAAAGCAGCCAAAGACTTAGATTTTATGGAAGCTGCCCGTTTAAGAGATAGCTTATTTAAGCTACAAAAAGAAAAGGAACTTTTAAAATAGCCCAACTATATAGATTATTACAATAATCATTTAACCCAACCTTTTTAACTTTGCTATTGTCTTTTTTAGTGTCGCATAGTAGTTACTATTCTATTACATACTTAACAAATAAATAATTTGTAAAAATGATGAAATAGTATTAAATTGCGGCATTATAGTGTTTTTTTTGTAAAATTTAGAATATTTTTTATTCGCCAAATATGTTTTTATGAAACGGAATTTTATTTTAATAGTTAGCTTGTTTTTAATAGTTCTTAGTACAAAATCTTTTTCTCAGGTTACAGTAACCGGGCCTACTTTAGGTTGTGGCTCAACAACAGGTACACTTACAGCACACTTATCGGGAGATGTACCTACTGATGCTGGCATTACTGCAGATGATGTATATTCACCATTAATACCAATTGGTTTTACTTTTAATTTTTATGGTACCAATTATACACAAATAACAATTGGTGCTAACGGAACTATTGATTTTAATGTTGCCGATGCAGGTGCTTATGACCCTTGGCCAATATCAGCAGCACTTTTAGGCAACTCCAGTAAGTATAATAATATTTGTGGTCCTTGGTGCGATATTGATATTTTCTATACTGGTACACCTGTTGGCACAGAAACATACTCAACTGATGGTGTTGCACCATACAGGAAATTTGCTGTTACTTGGTGTGGCTGTAGTATGTTCTCATGCGGCACGCAAAAAATAACTTCTCAGATTATTCTATATGAAACAACAAATATCGTAGAAGTTCACATTGCAAAAAAACTAATTTGCGCTGGTTGGAATGGAGGCTATGCAATTGTAGGCGTGCAAAATGCAACCGGTACGGCAGCAACCGTTGCTCCTGGTAGAGATTACCCTTCAACATGGACTGTACCACCTACAGAAGCTTGGCGATTTACACCTTTGGGTGGTGGCACTTCTTATGCTGTTTCTTCAATATTATATGCACCCATACCTTATTCATCATCTTTAATTTATTGGTACGACAGTACAACAGGTGCATATCTAGGTACAGGTACAACATTAACCGTAACACCAACAACATCTACAACCTATAAAGCAGGTGCTCTTGGTTGTGCAGATACCTCTTTCGGCTATTTCCACGTAGATGTTGGTGGTGTAATACCGAGTATCAATGCGTTCCCTGATGTTACTACGACTAGGCCAAGTATTGGTAATAATCCTAGTGTGTGTGGTGCATGTGATGGTTCTATAGTATTACATGGAATTACACCCGGACTTGCAGATACCCTATATTATAAAAAGAATGGTGTTTGGCAGCCAACTGTATCAACTACAGCAGCAGTTGATAGTTCTATTACTATTTCAGGACTTTGTGCAGGCGTTTATGATAGTTTTATGATTAAAGTGGGGCATTGCATTTCCTTACCTGTTGGTCCACATACCCTTGTTGACCCTGCATTTGTTGCTACAGTTTCAAATACTAACCCTAGTGTATGTGGTGCTTGTGATGCCACAATTACTTTATTCGGTTTAGTACCGGGAACAATTGATACAGTTAACTTTTTAAAAGCAGGTGTTGCACAACCTACTGTTATTCAAACAGTATCACCCGGAGGAACAATTACGCTAACAGGATTATGCGCCGCTGCATATACCGGCATAACCGTAAAAATGAATAATTGCACAACAGCTCCTTTGTCTGCTACAATAGTTGACCCACCGTTTGTTATCACTTCAACTTCTTTTACTAATCCTAATTGTGCTGCTTGTATTGGTACTATCACTTTATACGGATTAACACCCGGACAGACAATTACCTTAAATTACAATAGAAATGGAGTTGCACAGGCACCATTCGTTACTACAAGTAGTTCTACGGGTACAATTACACTTACCAATCTTTGTGATGGCAGGTATGATAATTTTGTTGCTACTTTAAATACATGTACTGCAAATTGGGCAACACCGGTTGTTTTGGTTGTACCACCAACTATTGTAATTAATGTATTGAGTACTACAAACCCTAGCCAGTGTGGTATGTGCGATGGTTCTATAAAAATTGTAGGTGTTACTCCCGGTATTGTTGATTCTGTCTTTTATACCTATAATGGAGTGCCGGTTGGCGTAAGAGTAATTTCACCGATAGATTCTACTGTTACTATTTTTGGATTATGTGCAGGTAATTATACAAATATTTTCATTAAAATACTTAATTGCCCCACAACAAGAATTCCGGGACCGATAACATTAACAACCGTTCCTGTAGTTGCAGGCTTTACCGATGCAATACATGTAGGATGTAAAGGCGATAGTGTGTTTTTCACAAATACTACTACACCATCAATACCTCTTTGGTATCGTTGGACATTTGGAGACGGAACAAGTGATTCTGCTACCAATCCGGTACATATATATACTGCTACCGGTACTGTAAATACATACACAGTAACTTTAATTTCAACCAATCATTATTGCGATTCCTTAAGTACTACAACTGTAACACTGGGTCATCCGTTAAAATCAATTTTCAATCCCGATACCAATCTTGTTTGTCAGGGTACACCGGTTAATTTTATAAACAACTCAATCGGAAATCCGCCAACTTATGTATGGAATTTCGGTAATGGAGCAAGTAGTACACTTACCACTCCTACCTTTACTTATAATAATGTAGGAACGTATAAAGTAGCATTGGTAGCTACAGATTTAATACCATGCCATGATACTTCCTATCAAACAATAACCGTAGATACCATAAGCCCAATTTCAATAGGAATAACCGATACAGCAATTTGTTCGGGTACTTATATTACAATGACAGGTTACTATTCTAATATTGGCAACAATGGTATTACATGGACATTGGGTAATGGTGATATTTTTAAGAACATTAATCCATTAATGTATGCTTACGGAGGTACCGGTACATTTATTATTAATGCAAATGCAACCTTTAGAGTATGTCCTTCAGCAAGTGCAACTCGCACTATACGAGTGTATCAACAACCAATAATTAGCTTAGGAAATGATACTACAATTTGTCCGGGAAGCGAGGCTTTACCAATTTCAGATAAAACGAATTATGGTAATGCAGGTGCAACTTGGTTATGGAATACGGGTGCAAAAACATCGGGAATATATGTAACAGAGCCGGGCATATATCATGTAACGGTAAGTATAGATGGTTGTACTGCATCCGACTCAATCATTGTTAAAAATGATTGTTATATGAATGTGCCAAATGTATTTACACCAAACGGAGATGGTATCAACGACTTCTTCTATCCTCGTCAATATTTATCAAGTGGATTAACATCGTTTAAAATGGATATTTTTAACAGATGGGGCGAATTGATTTTTGAATCTACTTCGCTTGATGGCAGAGGTTGGGATGGCAGACTGAATGATGTTGACCAACCTGAAGGTGTATATATTTATTTAATAGATGGCACATTTAAAGACGGAAGACACGAACATCATCAGGGTAATATTACCTTATTGAGATAAAAGTAAATTTCTATTAAAACAAAGAAGCGTTCTAAAAACAGAACGCTTCTTTGTTTTAATAGAAATCTTTATTAATTTTATGCATTGAATTGGGAATATATGAAAATAATAATAGCTGCAATATTAATAATTATAGGTTCGGTTGTTTTTACACAAACGGTTATTGCACAGAAAAAGAATAAAGTAAAAGTAACAAAGGAATTAGATGGCCCTGTTTTTCAATTTGAACACGGGTCTGTTTACGATTTCAAAGAAATGGCAAAAGGTCCTATTGTTACCCATGTTTTTGAATTTACAAATACAGGTAACATGCCCCTTTTTATACATAATATAATATCAAGAGCAAGATGTATAACTGCTGTATGGCAAGATACCGAACCTATTACCCCAGGAATGAAAGGACACATACGCGTTACTTTAAACACCAATGAAGTTGACGGAGCATTTTATAAAGAAATTTATATTATATCTAATGCATTGTCTCCAAATGGAGAAGAACAGCAATACACCTTGTTTTTGCAAGGTACTGTTAGAAAAATTTAATTTTTTGCTTTTCTGTACCTCAAATGCAAATTAGTATCTTTGCCCCATGTTGCATAGTATGCCCAAAGAAGATAGTTATAAACATAAGGGATTGCGGAAAAAACTAATTGAACAGCTTAGAGAAAAAGGCATTACAGATGAAGTAGTATTACAAGCAATAGATGCGGTACCAAGACATTTTTTCTTAGATACTGCTTTTGAAAACAGAGCTTACGAAGATAAAGCCTTCCCAATTACAGCAGGTCAAACCATATCACAACCCTATACGGTAGCCTACCAAACACAGCTTTTAGAGATAAAAAAATTTGATAAGGTGTTGGAAGTAGGAACGGGTAGTTCTTATCAGGCTTGTGTGCTTGGTGAAATAGGAGTGCA
>CAIWXG010000386.1 GCA_903916555.1 uncultured Bacteroidota bacterium | reverse complement strand
CAAACACTTATAGATATTGGTTTTGAGCATAAACATGTATTGTTGATAATGGATGAGCCTACCAACCATTTGGATATTGAAATGGTAGAATGGCTTGAAAATTATCTTAATCAACAAAAGGTTACGCTTCTTATGGTTACCCACGACCGTTATTTCTTAGAAGATGTATGTGAAGAAATATGGGAAATAGATACCGAAAACTTATACACTTATAAAGGCGACTATCAAAATTATTTAGAGAAAAAAGCTGCCCGTATAGAAAATACGCTATCTAATATAGACAAAGCAAAAAACCTGTTTCGCAAAGAGCTAGAATGGATGCGTAAACAACCTAAAGCCAGAACTACAAAATCTAAAAGCAGGCAAGATAATTTTTATGAAATACAAACTAAAGCCAAGCAAAAAGTTGAAGACTTGCAAGTACAATTGCAAATGAAAATGAACCGGCTTGGAGGTAAAATTGCAGAAATGAAGAAAGTCTACAAGAGTTTTGGTGACAAAGTAATTCTTAAAGGCTTCGATTATACCTTTAAAAAAGGAGAACGTATAGGTATCATTGGGCAAAACGGAACCGGTAAAAGTACGTTTCTGCAATTATTGCAAGAACAGACTATGCCGGACAGTGGCAAAATTAATATAGGTGATACAGTAGTTTTCGGAAATTTTTCGCAGCAGGGCTTAGTGATTAAGGAAGACATGCGTTTAATAGAGTATGTAAAGAATATTGCTGAAAACTTCCCACTTGCCGATGGTAGTTCTTTATCGGCTTCACAATTCTTAACACTCTTTTTATTTCCACCGGAGCAACAATATAATTATTTATCTAAACTGAGCGGGGGCGAAAAAAAACGGTTACAATTACTGTCAGTCCTTTTCCGTAATCCTAATTTTTTAATTCTTGATGAACCTACCAACGATTTGGATTTGCCCACACTTTCAGTTGTAGAAAATTTTTTAAACGACTATCAAGGTTGTTTAATCATTGTATCTCACGACCGTTATTTTATGGATAGGTTGGTAGATCATTTGTTTATTTTTGAAGGCAATGGAGTTATAAGAGATTATCCGGGCAATTATACCAATTATCGCATTGAAGAAAAAATGAAGGAAAAACCACCCGGTAAAGAAATGGTATCAGAGCAAGTACCTACCCCATCAATACCAATTAATACTGTACCTAAAAAGAAATGGTCATTTAAAGACAAAAAAGAATTCGAACAATTAGAAAAAGAAATAGCCAATTTAGAAAATGAAAGGGTCTCTATTACAGAAAAAATGGAAAACCCGGGTTTAAACTTCGATGAAATTCAGAAAATAAGTTTTCGCCTAACACAAATAACCGGCTTATTGGAAACAAAAGAAATGAGATGGTTGGAACTTAGTGAAATGGAACAATCTTAATTAGGGGTAGATATTTTTTGTTTACATTAAACAAAAAAGGATAGCGTTTTATTTCTAAAACGCTATCCTTTTTTTGTTAACCTAAAATAATCACCTTATTTTTCTAAACTTATTCTTTGTGTATAGTTACCTGTTGCAGATTTGATATTTAAAATATAAATACCGTTTGCAAGATTGTTTACATTAAATGTTGTATGCGTATCATTAATAGTTGAATTATAAACTTTTTCGCCAACTACATTTAATAATTCAATGTTCCCATTTATTGTGCTTGTTGCATCTATTGTTATGCCACCCTTCGATGGGTTAGGATAAACAGAAACGTTATTTGCAGAAATTATATTTGCAGTATTAGTAGTTGAAATACTAGGATACGTTACTTTGCGAATTCTACTATTAGACATATCAGCTATGTATAAATTTCCGCTTGCATCTACTGCAACACCAGAAGGCGCATTTAATTGTGCAGTAATTGCTAAACTACCATCACCGCTAAAACCAGATGTACCGTTGCCTGCAACAGTAGTAATAGTACCCGAAAGAGTATTATATTTACGTATTACATTATTACCCTCATCAGCGATGAAGATATTATGAGAATTATCTATAAATATAGAACTTGGAGACCTTAATTCGGCAGTCATTGCCAAACCGCCATCACCTATATAGCCTGCAATACCATTGCCAACGGCAGTATGAATAGTACCTGTACCTAAATTGATAACCCTAATTACATTATTACCATAGTCTGAAACATATAATAAGCCATCGCTTGAATTGTCGAAAAAGATACCACTCGGATGTTGAAATGTAGCAGTCATTGCCAAACCGCCATCACCTGTATATCCATAAGCACCTGTACCGTTTGCTATTGTTGTTACTACATTTGTAATTGCATCAACTCTGCGAATGCAATTATTTCCATAATCGGCAATGTATTTGTTACCTGCATGGTCTAAACAAATTGCAGCAGGTATTTCCATTGTGCAGCTATGTGCATCGCCACCATCACCTGTATGCCCTTGGTGTCCGTCTCCGCAATCACCATCAAGGGTATCACCGCCACTATGATGATGAACGCACATTGCCATATCATTATACCAATCGGTAAAGTGCACATCTCCGGCTTCATCAACAAAAATAGCATCAGGGTATCTTATTGATGCAGCAGTAGCCGTACCGCCTAAACCTGTAAGCCCAAAAACACCATTACCTGCATACGTATTTATAATTCCTGTAGTTCCTGAAATAACTCTTATTCTGCTGTTGTATCTGTCTGCAATATAGATGTTGCCTGCTACATCTACACCAACGCCTTGCGGATAATCAAAGCTTGCTGCTATTGCAAGACCTCCATCACCACTATAGCCGTAAGCACCATTGCCGGCAATTGTAGTAATGATTCCTTGTGCATTTGTACCTAAAGTGCATGTTACTATTAGCACTGTAGCTAACATTATTTGCTTGAAAGTAAATCTTTTCATAAAATAAATATTTTAGTTAGATAAATTTAGAAAGAAAATTTAACAATACAAAATATATTAGTATATTTATTTTTGTTATTAGTATTGTATTGTAAATCGTAGCGATAGTTATATGATATTACATTATATAAGAGTTTTATATCAATTCGTTTTTTTAAAATTCTGATAAATGAAACGAAAATACCTAAATTTTATAAAAAATTTACTCAAATAAAGAGTAAATTTGATTACCTGAATGAATACTATTTTTATAAAAAAATAATTATTATTGTTATAATTTACACAAATTCAATTTTTTATACATTTAATAAAATTAATAGTAATGATAGTAGCACAAAAACATACCAAAGACGAACTATTTTCCATTTTAGCTAATATCCCCGACCCTGAAATACCAGTATTGAGTATTAACGAAATGGGTATTTTAAAGGACATAATTATACAAGATAATTCATGCGAAATTATTATTACCCCTACTTACTCAGGTTGTCCGGCTATGGGGGTAATTGAAGAAGATATTAAGAAGATATTATTTGAGTATGGTATTTTAAACGTAAAAGTAAAGCTTGTTCTATCACCGGCTTGGACTACCGACTGGATGACAGATGAGGCAAAAGAAAAATTAAGAGTTTATGGTATTGCCCCGCCGTTACATTCTTCTTGCAGTAATTTTTTTGCAGAAAAACAATCGATTTCCTGTCCCAAATGTGGTTCTCAAAATACACTAATGGTGAGTCATTTTGGTTCTACAGCTTGTAAAGCAATGTATAAATGTAATAATTGCGAAGAACCCTTTGAATATTTTAAATGTCATTGATATTAATTGAAAACGGGCTACATTTTTAATTGCAGCCCGTTTTTCATTTGTATCAAATTACTATTGTTTGTAAGTATCTTTATAATATTTTTCTTCAGCCGGAGATGGTGAAAAAGGTTTATGGCTTCTTGATAAATGGTTACGATGTGTAAAATACAAGTCTTCTATATCGCCACCATTAGCGCCAATAATAACAATATCAGATTCGGTATATTTTGTTTTATCATTCCACAAAGTATTGTAATCTTCTATTGTCCAGCCGATTGCTGCATCAGTAATGATTTCAAAATCAGGCAGTTGTTGTTGTAAAACAGCACTAATAGTAAATTCATTATCTAAGAAAGGACAGAAAAATCCGGAATCACCCATTAACAATACTCTTTTTTTCTTTTTAGGGAATGTAATATCGTGATCCATTCTT
>CAIWXG010000385.1 GCA_903916555.1 uncultured Bacteroidota bacterium | reverse complement strand
CCACAGCCAAAACCACCGTTAAAAGTAGGATTACCTTGGATTGCACTTTTTGATTATTTTTCTCAATCAAATCCCCCCGATAACCTTTACGCTCCAAAAACAAAAGCCCCAAGAATGTAATTTGCTTATTTATTACACGTATAGGTTGTTTTGTATTAAAATCCTCTGTCCATACCTCTACATCTTGTATATATTCATCCTTTTGTAGTTTATCTATACATTTTTCAATTGTTTTAGTCCAGTTAACTTCGTCTTTTAACTCTGGTGCAAATAGTGCAATACCAATATACGCATCGTCATAGTTGAATGTTTTTGCGACATTTTCACCATGAGCAAAAAACTTTAGGCAAACGTCTAATTGGTCAATCAATTCCATGTAGTAATATTTCCGACCAATATAATACAATATACAGAATGGGTGTTAAGATTTAATAGAATAAAACTTGTTTGCCTGATAATTTAATTTGTACATTTGGTACACATTAAAATTCAAAACATGACATAGAATTTAAGAAATATAGAATAAGTATCATCGTTATAAACTGCTCCTTCAAATTGCGACCTTGAATAGTAGTGCAGTCTTTTTAACACAATTTATGATAAATGATACGCCGGCAAGGCGTAATCTTATCTTTTGTGTTAAAAGGGCTGTCGCAAGCCTGAAGGAGCAAAGGAAGTTCGGTTACGCTGTTTTTTTTACTCAAAACAATTATACACATCTTTAAATTGCGACAAAATGTATCAAGAAAACAATGAAAAGCCAATTTCGCTAAATGCCACTATTCCTGAAATTAGATATGCATCTTTTGGGATGAGAATATTATCAAGTGCCATTGATTTTATTCTATTCTACATTATATCAATATTATTAGACGCATTTTTTTTTAGATGGCAATTTAAGTACCCATACAGCCTTTTAAGTAACTTTTTTTCAGTAGGATTCACATTTACCGTATTTGCTTTGTTTTATTTACCATTTATGAAAATGGGTGGGGGGACAATCGGGGAACGAATAACAAAAATAAAAACTATTTCAGAAATGCGAAACGAATCAATTACGTATAAACAATGTGTAATGCAATCTTTATACATTTTTTGCGCCCCTGTACTTGGATTTATTGTAAATGGGTCATTGATGCTTTTCGCTAATTCAAAAGCGCGCGATATTTCCTTGTTGAAAAATGAAAATGGATACCCAACCATTGATAGCCTTGATGCATATAATCACAGTGGTGATGAAAGTTTTAAATACACTTATCCGGAAACTTCAAGTTCAGTATTGTATATTATATTTATATTATTGGTTGTTAATAATTTCGCTAAAGGGTATAAGGACAAGCGGACTGCAAGCGATAAATTCGCTAAACTAATTGTTGTAAATAGGAGGAAATCCATAATAGGTAAATTAAAAGAAGTTAAAGAGGATGTTGATAATATTGTTATTGATTTGAAAACTCTCAATTTAACACCCCAACCAGTGCAAGAAAAGAATACCAATAAATCAGAAAAATCAATCACAACAAAAACCACTAAACTGAAAAACAAAAACCACGTATCAAATAAGCTAATTGTTATTCCCTCTATTGTAACAATATTGCTTCATTTGATTCTTAACTCATGTAAAGAATACAAGGTGAAGTTTAGTGATTTTGGTGGACTTTACACATCTGAACAATACGAAATGCTTACGAAAATGAATAGTGGGGGCGAGCCTATTTCTCAACTAATTATAAGCAACACAGAAGTTTATTACAATATAGGAAAATATATTTTTATTGACCTTCATTTAGGGGTACAATTTATATATGCAATATATTTGATATACACATTGATATTAATAGTAGTTATTTTGAGAATATTAAAATATATAGGTGTAAAAATATAAAACTGATTAGGAAAGTTTATTTAGCAAAACTGTAATTTGTTGAATTTCGTGCAAAGCCCCACCCGATTTATCCCGTTGTTCAAGATGTTCCGTAGGGCATCTTGAACTCCAAATAAACTCCGTCTATGACGGTATTTACCTTGCTAAAGCTAAATCAAGGCTATAAATTTAAATAAACCTATATTTTAAACAGCCCACCCAAGCTAAGCAGCCTCAAAACCACGAGCATCTATAAATTCATGTATATCAAGGTTCAAACAAAAATCGCACAAAAACAAACCACGCTCAACCCCTTGCCAACCAACAAAAAACACCCAAATTCACCAATAAAAAAGTATAATTAAACATTAAACGCCAATCTAAAAATACAATACCTTACACCCGGCATACAAAAATTAAAAACTCCCACTCAAAATACAAATGGGCAATTTATGGGCAATTATTATTTTACAAGTATCTCATTATCAATGAAGTATAAAAACAAAACTGCCCATAATACTTTTTTAAACCAATGAGCAAAAACATAAAATAAAACTATGAAAAACAACACAAAACAACAAGCCCAAAACCTTCCCGTTCTTCTTGATTTTCCGATAGGGCTTCAAGAAGTAAGATATACACAACCCTTCATAAGCCCATTCATTAATGCGTGCCGGCATCTTTGGAACAATTAATAGTAATGGCCTCCCAATATTTTGAATACAGCTATCGCATTTCCGAAATAGATTGGATAGTGTAAATGATTGAGTCCTTGTTTGGTAAGCTATATTGAAAAGTCAAAGCAGGCAATACTCCTTCCATCAGAAAGAGTATCACCTTGTTGGTCTATAAAATGACTTTTGTTTTTTTCGTTCTGCATAATTTTTGCAATTCAGGCCTATTGGTTTGAATTGGTGAAGTTAAACATCCACCGGATACCAAACCTGTCTTTAGCGCAGCCCCAATAACCCCAAGGCTCTTGACGCATGGGTGCAATTTCAGACCCACCCTCAGAAAGCTCACTGAACAATCTGTCAGTTTCTTCTATTGTGTCCGGTTCAAGGTTGATAGTTACGTTATTACCTTCTTTTAGTTGATGCCCCATACTTTCCAGCATATCGGTTCCCATGATTATGGTATCACCTAAAATAGGTAATTCCACATGCAGCACTGCGTTTTTTTCTTTTTCGGGCAGCGGCGGCATGCCTTGCATGTCCTTCATATACATAAAGGGCGCCACGAATTCTGTTTTGAAGATGTTTTTGTAGAAGTTGAATGCTTCTTCTGTGTTCCCCATAAAATTGAGGTAGATGGATGTTTTTGCCATTTTGATTTGTTTTAAATTATAATTGAAAAAATTCTTTATTTTATTTTAATTGAAAATTGAATAACCATGGGTTTCCATACCTGTCGGTGAGCGTGCCAAACAATGCCCCCCAGAAGGTTTCTTCTATCGGTTGTCTTTGTATGCAACCTTCAGCCAGTCGCTCGTAGCATTGTTCCAAGTATTGTTTACTATCGCAATTCAGCATCAGGCTTATGTTATTCCCTTTTCGTATGCCATCATCATCTGCAAAATCTGAAGCCATGATAACTAATTCTTTGTTTTTTAAAGTGGCTTGTACAATATTATCTTGCATTTGCAGTGGCATCTTAGCGCTGAATGGCGATTCACCAACTGTCTGAATATATAGCTCCCCTCCAAAAGAATCTCTGTAGAAGTTCATCGCTTCGCGGCAGTTGCCGTTAAAGGTAAGATATGCTATAATATACGACACTTTTAGCTTTTTGTTGCTTCTATAAGTTGTGCTATATCAAACTTCTTCATCTTCATAAATGCCTTTGTTACTTTCGATGCTGTTGCGGGGTCATTCATAAGGCTTTTAAGTGCAGTAGGCACAATTTGCCACGAAACTCCAAATTTGTCTTTGCACCAGCCGCACTGGCTTTCTTGCCCGCCATCGGCAGTAAATTTGTTCCAGTAATAATCTATTTCTTCTTGGTTCTCACAGTCAATTACAAAAGAGACTGCCTCATTAAATTTAAAAACAGGCCCGCCGTTGAGTCCCATGAATTTTTGTCCGTTCAATTCAAAGATGACAACAATAGGATTTTCAGACACGATTTTCGAGTTCTTAAAAACGGAGCAATAAAATGCTGCCCCTTCGCGTGCCTGATTATCAAACCATAGGCATGGATAAATGGAATGTATCATTTTTAGATTTTTTACTTGTGATTAATTTGATTGATATTGATGATGCAAAGATGCTACATTATTTAATATTTCCTACTGTATAAAAACGACAAACTCAGGGGTTGTTTGCGGCACTATATATTCATAAATTTGTTGCCACAACTCCAACTTTTATGATGCAAGTATCAGTATTAGTGCCTGAAAGTGCCGTTATTGAGGCAATTTCGCCTGCCTACCGCCTGTTTAAGACAGCCAACGAATTTTTACATGCAAGGGGGCATGGTACTCTGTTTAAGGTGGAATATGTAGGTGTAAATACAAATGTTTATGCTAATGATGGAGAATATGCCATAAAAATAGACAGGCAGTTGAAAGACATTAAGAAAACGGATTTGATAATACTACCTGCCATTTACGGTGATGTGGATTGAGCTTTACTCGCAAATGCAGAAGCAATACAGTGGATACAAGATATGTATTTAAAAGGCAGTGAAATTGCCAGCTTATGTATAGGTGCTTTCCTGTTAGGCGAAGCAGGACTTGTGAATGGTAAAAAATGCTCTACACACTGGGCATATTACAACCTGTTTCGCGAGAAATATCCCGAAGTGGAAATTGTTGATGGCTCTGTAATTACAGACGAAGGCAAAATATACTCAAGTGGTGGAGCCAATTCTTTATGGAACTTGCTTTTGTACCTTTTGGAAAAATTTACTGACAGGGATATTGCTATACTTGCTTCAAAATATTTTGCTATAGATATAGACCGCAACAGCCAAGCAGCATTCACCATTTTCACAGGACAAAAGGACCATCAAGACCATGAAATATTAAAAGCACAAGCAATCATAGAACAATCTTATGCTGTACGAATGTCTGTAGAAGAATTAGCTGTTAAAGTGAATGTAGGCAGGAGAAGCTTTGAACGAAGATTTAAAACAGCTACCAATAACACGCCTGCAGAATATATGCAAAGAGTAAAGGTAGAAGCTGCCAAAAGAAGTTTTGAAGCGAGCCGCAAAAATATAGCTGAGGTAATGTATGATGTAGGCTATACAGATACCAAAGCTTTTAGAGAAGTATTTAAAAAGATAACAGGGCTAACACCTATTGAATACAGAAATAAGTACAGCAAAAATGTGTATATCATTTAATTGTGGATGATAATGTTTGCAAACGCTGCAAAGAACTGTATAAAAAACGTAGCAATAGCTTGTATGCATTTTTTGTTACATTATTTTTATATCTTTAGCTTAACTTTGTCAAGGTGAGTAACCATTTATTTCATACAATCACGTTGAAAATGACAGAAATAAGCTGTGATATAGCACAAAACTTAATGTCAAGAGAAGCGGAGAGATTACGAACCTTTTTATGGCTGACTTAATGAAAATTAGTAATTTTATTTAGGCATACAGACTTGTAAAAAATATGAAGTTCAGGTTAAAAATGTCTGGGCAATGTTCGAACTATTTCCTTAGAGATTTGATTGCTTTGTATGAGCTTTTGAGCAATTCTAAATACAAAATCTTGTGGTGAGGTTGGTTGGACAAAGTTCGAACAGTTTAAATTGAAACTTTACCTTTTACCGATACTCAAGCAAGTCAATGTGGACTTTTGTTGCGGGAAGAGAACCATTTTTTATCTGAATGAGTACATCGGCTCGAGAATATCCCCACTTATCAGAAATATAATGCAAATGGGGTCGTCCCGTTGCTCCCTTTTCTTCTCCAGATACGCCCTTCATGGTTTGATAAAAGCAATGCCAGCCATCTTTATTATCAAGAAATCGTGCTACAATAACCTTTCGGTGATTGATGAGGTTTTTAATCTGTCCATTTGACAATGTAGTTGAACCAACTTTTGTAACATTATCTCCATCAAAATGTGCAATTTTCGGAAGATCTTTTTCCTCTATCCCATTGGGTAGCTTTTCACTTGAATAATTGCTAAAAGTGCAACCATATTTTATTGAGGCTGCAAACAAAAGATTGCAAAGTTGATAAGGTGTTAGCGATGCACCATCCATAAGCCTCTCTTGTTCAGCCTTTGTTTTATTTTCAAATAGCCTCAAAAAATTAGGCGGGATGGGTGTTGCAATTATTTCTTTGTAGAAAGTGAACCATGCTTTCTTAGCTTCCCAAAGAAAATAATTATCCGGCAATACAAAACTTAGCTTATTTGTTACTTTTCGTAGCACTGCCATTTTTTTAATTTCAGTTTCTGAAATGTATTTTATTGGGTCAACGTATTCGACTTCATCGCCAATAATGGCAATCACAAATCTGTTTTCATCTTCAGTTGGTATTATTTCTAAGCTCATTGTATTTGTAAGTTGATAATTGAATCAAAATAATCCCTCTTCTACGATTTGGTGTACACTAAAATATTTTTTTTTGCTGTTAGTACGAACTGTTGATATGCTGATATTGTTTTTTTTGCAAGTTCATAAAGTTCATCTTGTAATTTGTGTATCCTATCATCTGCCTCTGGATACGTTTCACTTTTAAAAGGCTCTTTATTTGGTCGGTATATGTAAGATTGTTGTATCTCAAATTTTAAATCTTCTGTAATTTCCGTACCAGCTTCTTCATAATCCAGTAATGTGGGATTTTTTCTACTGGTTTCATCGGAAAAAAATTTTTGGCAACATAACATCCTGAACTCGTCCAAGCGGCAAAGGAAAGTCCTAAATGAACTATCAACTTCGGTATCTAAAAAAAAATTCAGACTTTCCTTGTAGAACTCTATAATTTCATCCCATTTATTGTAATAATAATCGTTGGAAAATAAACTGTTTACTGCACTATTAAGACTATCAAGAAATGTAGTCTCATTACAAATTTTGGCAATTTTCTCAAATATGTCTTTATCGTGGATTTTATGCTTTTGAACGTTGTGCCTTTTTTCAATCTCCGAGTAATCCTCTATAATTGACGTAATTGCAGCTAACAGTGTTCTTGTCAATTTATCTTTGTAATCTATATCCTTACCATTATAAGTTGTAATTCTATGTCCCCGAATATCAAATGGTAGTTGTTCAAGAGAACCATGCTCTAAATTATTCACACAAATAATTCTTTCCCATCCGATATTATTTACAGCGAAACCTAATTCCATGATTACATTTGGATTGGGGGTAAGTCGTGCATTAATTTTTCTATTAAACCAATTATTATTAATCAGGGTAATGTCGCAAATGAAAATATCAGATTGGAGAATTTTATTGAAAATCAGATTTGCAATTTCAGGGCTTCCACTTTGATTGATAGTGTCTCTGTCTAAATTTACTTCTAAATCAATTTCTTTGGATTTCTGTTTCTTAAATAGCTTAATCGCTTTGTCAATACAATCGTTAATCCGATTACTATTTTTCCTAATGTCGGATTGCCATGAATAAAAAATAGTGAACTGTGTTTTCATTCCACAAATATAATTAACATTTTAGCGGAGGTAGGTTGATGTGCATACAGCGAATTTATTTTTTCCTCAGTTTTGCTGTATTTGCTTTCACTATTTTCTTGATCTGATTTTTTCCTAATTCCCATACTCCCCCATCATCACCGAGCTTGCACCATCTAAAACAATTTTTGGTTCATTTGCTCCCGATTCCTTTAACCATTTTTTCCAAAAGTAAATAAGTTCTTCCTCCATAAGGATATTATTTGGTTGCTTGCTATGTATCCCGGCAATAACCCATTTTGCTTTTGTATTAATGGATACTGGTATAATCCCAACACTATCTTTTTCAGCTTTCACCAGCCAGTCTTTACCATTCAATTTTTGTAAAAAATCTGTACAGCTACATTTGTTCCGGTTATGAATTACATGCGTATTTACATTAAAGTCAAAGTAGCCATCAGTAAGCATTACCACCTTGTTTTCGGCATCCTTATTCAAAACCGTTTTAATCTGGTCATTGAAAAACTTCCAAATATCAACTCCAAAGTAATTTTCAGACTTGTTACCCAGATGAGCTTCAATGTATAGTTCTGATATTGTTTTAGACAATTCGCCTTTAAAGGCAACAAAAGCACTGTTCTTGCGGGCTGCATCAATGGTTGATAAATCCAGGTTGAGTTTATTCTCAAAATAATCCTGTTTGAGAGGACTTCCCTTTTGGGGTATAATCCTGACAATAAATCTGTCATTGGATGTTACTATTAGTGGACTTCTTGCCGATTTTTCAAATTCATTAAATGCAGCTAAAATTATTGCGCTGTCTTTTTCCGCTTGCCCTTGATATAAAAGCCTATCGCTTAGGTCAAGGACGATAACGTAATTGTGCTTTTTAGAAATAATCTGTTCGTTGCTATGAGTGCAACTGCAAGAACTGATTATGATAATTAATACTCCGAGAATTTGACTGAAAATTGTTTTCATAAATTTTGTATTTTATTAAGTGATTGAAATTGTTGTTTAGTTTAATGATTGTGGTGTTTTAATAAAGAGGTTATTTATAAATCCAGTGTATGCAGTTTCGCAGGTCGTTTTTTGACTTTCAAATTGAGATGTACCCATAAGGAACCGCCTCCAGCCTTCGTAGAAACTTGTCAAATTTCTTGCAAGTTCATCGGGATTAATCCTTGCAGTTTCTAAATCTTTTTTCAATTTCTCCATTTGTTGTAGGATGCCTGCAATTGTTGCCTCCAGTTCTTTTACCCTGATTTCAAGCTTCATAAGCGCATCCTTTTGCTCTTTCATTTTCTCCTTTAGTGTATTGATAATGATTTCAGCCTTTATGTCCGTGTTCTTTTTTGTCTTTTCCTTTATTACTAATTCATACATCTGCCCCCAGACTAAGTAAGCACAGAACCCGAACAATAAAACGAGGTAAAAATTGATGCTGGTGTAAAATTTCCAATCGGCATCCGGTACGCCTGCCATAATTTTAAGGTCATGGATACCTTTATCAATCTTATAGGCTAAAGCACCATCGGCAAGGAATGCTCCGGCAATTAGTAAACCTGTAAATAGTTTTTTGTTTTTACTTTCATTATTCAACATGGCATGAGGTAACAAGCCAATAGAGAAAAATAGAAATGCTCCGAAATAGGTAAATATCAATGATGTATTTAAAGTGAAGATTCCTTTTGGGTCAAATATGGAATCCAACAGCATTGTAATGTCGGTTCCTGCATTAGCTATCAGGCTTTGTGCATTTCTGAAAAATGCGCTATTAATAGCGGAGGCATAGAAAAAAATAAGGTAAATGGATAACAATATAGTAAGGGTTGCATAGGTAACAAAACGTATTGGTTGATAGTCGCTTTTAATTCTTTTTTCAGCTATATCAATTTTTACCTGCTTTATGTCTTCTTTTGTATCGTCAATTTCCCTTTTTGAAGCCGGAATTTTTACATCCTCAATTGTCTTTTTCTCACTTTCCAATTTTGTTTTTTCTTCTTCCTTAACCTGAATATTTGCTTCGGCTTTTTTCTTGCCTAACAAATGTTCCTGTTCGCTAAACCCTTCATCAACTATATGACCTTCTTTTATCCAGCCAAGATGAATGATTAAGGAATTGGCATCTCCCTGATGGAGACCTGCCTGACTATATCCATAGTCCGAAATTTTTACTTTCCGGTTTGGAATGTCTGTTTTGTCAAGTGGTTGCTGTTGCGTGTCCACTGATTCTAATGTGTTTGTTGTTGTGTTTTCCATTGTTGCTTTTGTTATATGACTATTAATAAAAAAATTTGCCTGTGGTAACCAGTTTTCTGAAAAAAAATTTACCTTGGTATTTCGCCTGTAAGTATTGCTTGTGTTGGGTCAGGGATAAAACAAACGTCTATCCTGCTAATTTTACACTCAATTATTTGTATTAAAATTGAGACCTGCCTAATACCCTTATTATGAATTTGGGTTAATACAAGACATGGTTTATTATTCATGTCAGGATGGTAACCTAATTCGGCAGTTACCGACATTATTTCCAATTTTTGTGCAGAACGTATTGCATTGAATTTAGAATTGAGATAAGCAATTATTGATTGCCTGCCATGTATAGGAGTCAATACCCATTGAGATTCAAAAATGCAATCCCCTCTCAATATTTTATCAATAAACCGGGAATCAAGGTTATTCCAGCATAACGCTAATCGGAGTAATAAATCAGTTTCTCTTTGTTGCATATCCTTTGTGTTCGTAAATGTTTGTTTTTACATTTACGATACAAAAGTAGTATGCCGAATAAGGGATTAGTTTTCTCTGCAAGCTTGCAGTTATTTTTGAGACTACATTAAAAATTAATAACGTATGTCTGTGAGATTATGCGGAAGGGATATTAAATTTTGCGATAGAGAGATTTTTTTTTCTTCTCCATTTAATCCATCTATATAATAATATTTTGCAGTATTTTCATCCATAATATTTCTAAAAGATTCTCTTATTCTTGCACACTTTTGATTTATTGATGGGTTAGTCATATCTACTAAATCATCTATCGCCTTTTCAATTTCATCTTTTTCTCCTTTATTTGTTACCAAGTTATAGATTTCCAATAGTTCCTTTTTATATTGATATAGTGTCTTAAACCTTATACCCTCCGGGTATTTAAGAAACAGTAAATAAACGGTTTTTGGTAACGGATACATTTTGACCTCCTTATTTCCAAATTCCGGCAAAGTGATATTGAAGTTTTTATCAACAAAAATAGAGCTAAGTACAATATTTTTATCAAGTAAATTTTTCTTTTCAATTAAAGGTTTTACTTTAGAAATTAATTCAGGTTTGTCATATTTAATTTTTTCAAGCATATACATTAATGCTTCTGCTAAAACTTCATATTCACCTTTAAGTTTAATTTCGTCAATTTTATTTTTTAGCTCATTTGATAGTTCTTTTGATTCTTTACTAAATTCCCAGTCGGCATCATATTGGTAATCTTCATTTTTAATAATTTTATTGGCTAACTGAAAATAAACTTCACTTTTTGGAATTTTTACTTGTTCTATGTACCAATTAAAAAATTGCTCAATTTCGTTTATATTATTGCCTATATTAATTGTAGAATAAGTAAATTTTTTTTCACCAAAAGCTGAAACTTGTCTTATTAGGGCTGGTCTTTGAAAGTATGGTAGCTCTAATTCTTCTAATATTAGTTTATAAAAATGTTGTGGACTTAATTTATTTAATAATTGCGTTGCCAATGAACTTAATTCATCATTATTTAGTTCATAAAAAATAGGAAATTTATATCGTATAAAACCAATAAAATCATCATTGATAAATGAAGTATTATTTTGGTTTAATACCGGATAGTATAGCAATTTCATTCCTTTTTTGGCTAATGCTAAGTTTAATTTTTCATAATTATTTTGTATATAACTATTAATAACCGGATGGAAATTGTCCTCAACAAAAAATACAATATTATCAGTGAGGAACAGAGTATGTTTTGCTTCGAGATAATAGGTAATATTTCTTTTCATTTGTAATAATGTTTCCCGACAATTGTTTGAGAGATTGCGGTTACTTAAACTACCACTATAATTTGGATTTTTTTCCCCCCATAATTCAACCCTATTGCTTGAGTAATAATTGTTTCTATATTCTTTAGGCACTTCAAATAGTTCTTTTACTTCGTCATAATCTTCAATATCCTTAATTACAATAAATGTATTATGCAAGGATATGTTTTCAGATTCAATTAGAATTTGCAAATCTGATATTTTTGAAATAACCATAAAAGAGTTGATGTATCCTTTTTGAATTAGCTCTTCTACTTTTGAACTGTTTTCTTTACTCAATTGTTGGTAAGAATAGAGAAATACTTTCGCTAAATTTTTTTTGCAGTGGTCTAAAAAATCCAAAATATCTTCTTCTTCAACTCCATAGTATTTTTTTGATTTTTCAGCCCTGATTTTTTTAATTTTCTTTTTTTTAAATAAAAATCCAAAAAATAAATCAATAATTTCAGATGTTTTTTTGGTAAACGGGTCAAATTTTTTAAAAAGAGTGGCAATAATTGCTGCTATTATAAAAATTGGAACAAAAGGTATAAATATTATATAACGGAAAATTTTTTCAGTTTTTGACTTATCTGTATCTACTTCATAATAAACTGTTTCCTTATATACATCTTCTTTTTTTAAATTTGGTAACATTTTTCCATCAAGGATATATCCCTTATATAGAAACAAAATCCGGTCATCTACCGGAAGGAAAACTGCTTTATACTTGTCAATCATAATAATTATTGAATGGCTGTAAAATTAAGTTTTAATCTTAATGAAAACGTATTTTCAGCGTTGTTGCATTCATGTAATCCAGGCTATTATGAGATAAACAGAATTCTAAAATGAGATTATTTCAAAACAATCTGGTTACCTACATCCCATTTCTTTATTAATAGTATAACTGATAGCAAGGTTGTAAAACCCACTACAACCTTGCAGTAAAAAGGGAATCAATTTTGATTGATATTATTTTGTAACGTAAAAAATAAAGCGTATGTTCTCATTCAAAAAAACAACAGAAAAACCTGTGCCGGAAACATTGGTGGACAGGCTAAAAAATTTCCTAAGCTTAAAAGAATTCAGGTATGAGGAAATTCCTGAGCGGAATATGATAAAAACAGGAATAAGGGGTAAAAACCTTAGCTGGCACATCTACCTGCGTGCAGATGAAGAAAGGAATCTAATTTCCATTTCGTCTGTATTGCCACTGTATGCAGATGACGTGCAGAAACTGAAAATTGCCGACCTGCTTAACCGTATCAACTACCGTACATTGCTTGGCACTTGGTGTTTGGATAATGAAGACGGTGAGATTAGTTACACAATTTTTCATTTGACAGACGGAAACAACATTACGGACAGTCAATTAGATATAATTTTTGATACTTGTTGCCGGTCGGTGGATAATTTTTTCCCAGCAATAGCAAGTGTAAATTACGGTAATGCTGAACCTGTTATTGCCTTCAATTCTATTTTTTGATATTCAAATCTTAATTGTATGCAGCCATTTAAAGACTATTATGCCATTCTTAAAATTAGTCGGAATGCCACAATTGAAGAAATTAAAACAGCATACAAAAAGCAGAGTTTTAAATGGCATCCCGACCGGAATACCGGGAGGAATGCCACTCTTAGGATGCAGGAAATAAATGAAGCCAAACAAGTTTTATTAAACCCTATATCAAGAGAAAGTTATAACCTGCTATTCAGTGATAATAAACAACAATACAGGCAACAAAAACAGGCTGGCAAAGAACGGCAACCAGAGCCAAATGCACCTGTAATTGTAAAAGAAGAAAGTACAAATTGGAGATTTTGGCTTTGGCTAATTTTCTGTGTTTTCAATGTGCTTCATCATGGATGTAAATAAACAGTTCATTAATAACCGTAAATACAATAGTATATGAGAAAATTAATTTTAGTAGCTCTGATATATGCTACCCAATTACCAAACAATGCTTTGGCTTTAGATACCACACAACACAAATTACCGTCTGTTATACCAATTAAAACAGCCATTGAAAGTAATATGATGCAAATGAGAATCAGTGGCAGTTATGACCCTCGGTTTTACCATGAAATTGCAGACAAGGAAGGAGTGCATTTTGGCAAGTGCATGGATGTAATTTTTAAAAGCAAGTTAGACAGTACAGTTCTAATAAAATTAGAATGTGGTACTTTGTTAATACCTGATGACACATCGGTACAGAAAATGCTTGTTACTAAGGCGGTTGTATTTCCACTATACCCAAAGGGAGCCTACCGTACACGATTTTACGCTATGTGTTCCCAATTACATAATCATGCTCCATTTATTTTGAATACTTTTAAAATTGGAGGTTTTGCAGATACTAACCTCGTAAAGCTGGCACACTGTATTGAAAAAACTTACAACCAAAATATGCTTGGGCAACATGCAGTATGGGCATATACCGATAAAGTAACTTTTGAAGATTTGAAACCATATAGAGCAGATAGTAATTCTATTGCCCAAACAATAGCCATTCTTGATTCTGCACATATATTAACACCACTCAATAACAATCCTGTACCTGAAATAATACCCGATTGTACAATATCCTTGAATAGTTACTTGGTTTATGGTGGCTTGGGACTAATCGCTGCCCTTACTATGACGGCTTTAGTATTGGCTTTTGGCAAAAAGAGAAGGGATAAATTAATAGCCTAACACTTTAAATAAATAATTCTTTAAAAATTTTGGTTACCTCGTTTCAGTTTTTTTATAAATAGTAAATCAAGCAACATTTTTAACTTCAAAAATCAAACAAAAAATGAAAAAGACAATCGCAATGCTCGCAGCAATTTTGGTTTACGCAACCACTTTCGGACAATCTTACAGCACCCCAAACATTTATGGTGGGTCAAATTATTACAGTTCTACCGGCACACAGGTAGCATACACTACACCCAACATTTATGGCGGTTCTAATGTGTACAATTCAACGGGTTCGCAGGTAGCCTATACTACACCAAATATCTATGGTGGCTCAAATGTGTATAACTCACTTGGTTCACAGGTACAATACTCTACTCCCAATATCTATGGTGGGTCAAATATTTACAATACACTTGGTACGCAAAAAGCATACACCACCCCAAATATTTATGGTGGGTCAAACGTGTATAGTTCTTATGGTAATCAAGTGGAATACACTACCCCAAATATTTATGGCGGGTCAAATTATTACAATACTGATGATGACGAATAAAAAGTAAATACAATAATATCGACTATTCAACTACCGCTTATATAGGGCGGTAGTTTTGTTATAGGTTTATCCAATTTGAGTTACAATTGATTCATATATCCTATGAAATTCAGGTATGAAATTATATTTTTCACTATATATTTCGCTTACTTCTTTACCAAAAGCTTTTGCTTCATCAAAGGAAGGAGCAATAAAATCGCTTGAAAGTATTATTTCTGCTGGTTCATTGTTTCCACCACAAAATTGAATTTTAAGATTGAATTTTTGAATATTAAAATTAGATTTTAACATATTTTATTAATTTATGTAAAGCTATATATTTTTATGCGTTAATTAATTATGTTTTTAAAAATTATTATTATTTTCCTTCCAACTCTATCAATTCCTTAACCAACTTATAAACCATAGTGCAAGGGTTATGATTGGCATAATCCTGTTGCCCGGCAAAATTATTGGCAAGTCTTTCTGCATTTCTTATAGCATCAGTTGTACTCCCATAATGCTGTAACAATCGGTACATTTCTGTGCTATTCTTTTGGTAAGAATACTCATCTAAGCCCTGTCTTCTAAAATTCTGCTCAATATGTGTTTTATATTGTTGTCTGCTCATTGCGGTATTGTAATAATTAAAATGCAGCAAGTACCACAATTCAAAAGCCTCATTGCTCCAGGCACAATCCATTTCAGGGTTTTTTGCCAAACATTTCGTTATGGTTGAATTAAAAGTTGCAGGTTCAAAACTATCCTTATCCATAACTAACCATAGTTTGTCAATGTTTATACCGGAGGTTTCCTGCCATTCTTTTTTAATTTCTAATGAGCGTTTCAGCAATGATGCAGTATTATAGCCTGTACCGTGTATCCTGATTTCTGCAACATTTAATACCCCTTTTGGTAAATTGTCCTTCAATGAAATAAAATAATTCGGTTCTGTTTTTTCACCTTCGCAAACAATCAAAAAATACTTCCGTTCACTCCTTGTGTCAATAGCACGCAAAGCAAGATTCCGGCTATGCCGTTTCTTAATCTCATTAGGTATCTTCACTTTTCTTGCCATTATGGAAATGTTACTTTTATTTCACCAATAACCGGTATTGAACCGTATTTCCCTTGTAAATAATCCGGTTCAAAAGAACGGTCTTTCCGTATTTTACTACCGTCTTTCTCCTTGTATTCCGCCAATGAAAATAAATCGGAGGCTCCATATTTATCTTTTTCTATAAAATAAATCTGGTCTCTGCGGTAGTGCCAGTTTTTACTATTCATTACATTGGTATCGTGTGTGGTAAAGATTAATTGTGCATTTTTAATATTATTTTCTTTTTTATTAAATAACCTTGTTAATGCACGAGTCAGTAAGGGGTGGAGACTGGCATCCAATTCATCAACAACTAATACACCACCATTATTCAAAACATCAAATAAAACTCCACTCAAATTGAATACTTTATTTGTTCCGGCAGATTCCTGGCTCCGCATATCAAATTCTTTTTCGCCTATCGGTTCATTGTTTTTATTAAACTGTTTATGGGTAGTGCTTATGTTGTATCTAAACGCTCCCTCAAGGTCTTTAACCATCAACTTCATAACAGGTTCAGGCATATCTTCAGGCAGTTCTTTTGGATTAAACTTTACTTTTTCAATTTTTAAACGGTCAAAACCTAAATCCAGCTTTTCGTAAAAACTATTAAGCATAAGAGCATAATCTTTATTTTCAAGCATATCAAAAGTAACCTTCTGATACATTTCATGGTTAAGCCCGGATATTGTAATAAAACTATTGAACCACTTCATTATTCTTTTAGCAATTTGACCGTTAAACTGGTCAACCACTGCAAGGAATAAAGCATTATTTCGTGTTTTACTCTCCAAATCTTTCCCCTCTTTAAAACTTGCAGTTACTTCAATCCCATCATTTTGCCGGATGTAAAGCAATTTATCGGCATTCTTTTTTGTTTCATAGAGCCATTCGCCAACTATTTCTTTGTTAGTAATTTCAAATCCATAGCGGTAACGGATACCCTCAGTTTCAAATACAATTTCAAAAAAAGAAGGTTGGGATTCGGTTTCAGTATTTAACAGAAAGGGCTTAATATCAAGTGTTTTAACAGATTGTTGTTGCAATGAAAATAAGACAATCCTGCGCATGGTACTCATTGCCTTAATGAAGTTGGATTTTCCGCTTGAATTAGCGCCATAAATCACTGCGCCATTCAATAGAGATAACCGGTTAGTTTCAAGCACATTTGATTCTTTTGCTTCACTAATACCGGCTGCAACCAGACTTAAAGTTTTTTTATCCCTGAAAGATAAAAAGTTACCTACACTAAACTCTATCAGCATTTTTTGATTGTTTTTGAGAAAATATCTCAAATTTAGTCATTATTTTTCAAAACAAAGGATTTGTAACATTTTTTATCAGAATTTTACAAATAGTGCTACAACTTGTGGCACTATTTAAAGAAATTCATAATTTGGAATAGAAGTGTATCTCTATTACACGAAACCGATTGACATAAAATTCTTTATTTACAATAAAGTTTTATTTCTTTTTCAGCTTCCAATTCCCCTAATTTTTCTGCTATAATCAAATCTGCACATCCTTCATTTTTCATACCAAGTTTTATTTCTGCTAAGCCCCTGTAATATTGTTTTTCACCTTTTCCAAAATCAGTTGCTTTAGTTTTTTTTGATTCTAATAATTCAATACCTTTATTCATATCAGAAATGCAGTGAGTATAATCTCCTTGTTTATAAAAAAGCTCACCCCTTGACCCCCATATATAGCTTTCATCAGGGCCTAATTCAATTGCTTTATTTAATAATGGAAGTGCTTCATTATATTTCTCAAGTTCTACCAGACAATATCCTTTGTTATTATAAACAGTAGCCATTAAAAATCCCTTTGGTTTGAATTTGCCCTCTTTCTTAATTATTTGGTCATAGTCATTTATTGCGCCATTTCTATCACCAATTTCTGTTTTTGACAATGCTCTATTAAATAAAGCTTCAGTATTTCCATTATCAATTTTTAGTAATTCTGTAAAATCCTCAATTGCCCCTTTATAATTTCTTAATAAGTATTTGGTAAATGCTCTTTGTGTATGTCTCGTCCTGGTTTTGGTTGACACATTTTGATGATAATCCTGATTCTGGTTGACACCAGTTTTTCTTAATCCTGATTTTGGTTGACACTATTTTTTCTTAATCCTAAATTCAGTT
>CAIWXG010000384.1 GCA_903916555.1 uncultured Bacteroidota bacterium | reverse complement strand
ATGTCCACCGGTAAATGTGGGTGTATGGTCGGTAACATTACCTAATTTCCGTATTCTGTTGTTGGCATAATCTGCAAAATAAAAATTACCAGCAGGGTCTAATACAGCGCTGTAAGGATTGCTTATTTCTGCTGATATTGCCGCGCCACCATCACCGCTATATCCTGCCGTACCGTTACCTGCAATCGTATTAATGATACCGGTAGTATGTACTTCTCTTATTCTATTATTACTGCCGTCCGATATATATAAATTGCCTATAGCATCTACAGCAATGCCAGTTGGTGAATTTAAGAGTGCGGCTGTTGCTGCACCACCATCACCACCAAAACCTGCCGCACCACTGGTGCTGCCTGCTACAGTAGTAATAATTCCACTTGTATTTACTTTTCGTATTACGTTATTTCCATTGTCAACAATATATAAGTTTCCACTTATGTCATACGCAATTTCTGCCGGGTAATTTAAATTGGCACTAGTAGCCGCACCGCCATCACCGGAATAACCACCGGGACTATGACCCGCTATTGTTGAAATTACACCTGATGAATTTATTTTTCTTATTCTGTTATTTGCAAGGTCTGCCACAATAATATTGCCACTTGCGTCACTAATTACATCAAAAGGTAATTGTAATTTTGCAGCAGTAGCTGCACCGCCATCACCACTAAATCCGGGTACACCTGTGCCTGCAAATGTGCTTATAATACCTGATGTATTTATTTTTCTGATTCTATTATTGTTTAAGTCTGCCACATATATAATACCTGTTGCATCTACTGCTACAGCAGTAGGGCCGTTCAGAAGTGCGGCAGTTGCTTGTCCGCCATCACCCCCAAAACCTGCTACAGTGCCAGTGCCTGCAATTGTTGTAATAATACCTGAAGTATTAATTTTGCGAATGCAATTATTATAATTGTCTGCTATATAAAAATTTCCGGTAGCATCCATACATACCCCCATTGGGTAGGCTATAGATGCGGTTGTAGCTGCACTACCATCACCGCTATAGGTTGCAACACCATCTCCGGCTATTGTTGCTATGGTTTGTGCTGTTACATTTTGCTTCGTTAAAAAACAATTTGTGAGTATTAGTAGTATAATTATCGTATTTTTCATATATAATGTAAAAAAGTATCCAAAAATTTTGATTTTAAACAGATGAATTTTAAACATCTAATTAAATTTTCATAATGCAAATATATACGTTTTTTAATAGAAATATTTAAAGAAAAAAATACATTATCTTATTTTATTTGCATAATGATACAGTAGCAATAAGTGCTTTTATAGTATCTAAATAATTGTTTTATTTAGTAAAAAGTAGTATAAAACACGTGCGTTAATTCATAATATTTTAAAATATTTTAGTTACTATTTTTTTTAGGCTATATTTATCCCTGATTTGAGTTGATTGTAGTTTATTTGCAATAAAATTGTTGTTTTATTAGAGTTGTTTCTATAATAAATGCAGTTTATTTTATTGTATATTTAGCTGATAATCAATATCAAATATGTGTTTTAACTATTTTTTGAAAAGAAAAAGGAATAAATAATTTATATTTTGATTGTCTGATTTCAGTGGAATCAAACGTAAAAATTTATTTGTGGATATATACACGTACTTTTTTTAATAGCAAATATTAAATGCCAAAGGCAATGATTAAAATTGAAAAATTAAATAAAATAAAGTTACATCTATTGAGCTTGCTTTTTGTCTCAATTAACTTTATAAATGTATCTAATGCACAAGAACCCAGCCGTGCAGATATGAATATTCTTGCTGCTAAATACAAAAACGAACATGCTATTTATACAAATTATTCCCAACATCTTATAATTACAGATGAAGATGAACAACTATCTGCAAAAATAGATTACAACATTAGAAAATTATTTATTTCTGATTTGTCGCCTAGTTTATACGGTAATGAAAGTTTAGAATATTCTTACTTAATAGATTTAGTAAGTGGCCCATTTGCCTCTGCTTATATACCTAAATTACAACAAGGTTACGAGAGAATCAATTGCCGTAATTTTGCAGACAATATACCGTCAGACGGAGAAAGCTTTTATGACGATACGCGTATTAAAACTGTTTTATATTCAGGACTTACTAAAAGAGCTGTTACTGAAACAAAATATACAACTAAATGCACTGAGGTAAATATTTTACCACGTTTATTTATACAAAAAGGTATTCCGATAGTAAAGAGTGTTATAGAGGTTACCGTACCAAGTTATATACAAATGGATTTTGTATTAAAGGGCGAACATACTAATTGGATAAAAGAAACAAGGTACGACAAGAACAATACTATTACTTTTAAATTTACTGCGGTTAATGTGCCTCCCTATAAATCTTTTAAAGGTGTACCGTCTGGTTTATATAATTTACCACACGTTATTGCGGTGATAAAGTCAGTAACACGGCCGGGTGAAAGAAAAGCTAAACCTGTATTAAATAACCCTGATAATTTATATGAATATTTGTATAAATTCGTTCGCAATATTAATATAGCTGCCGATACCGATAGATCTATTAATAACACGGTTGATAATCTAATAAAGCATGATATTACTCAATGGCAGAAAGCTGCTCATATCTACGATTGGGTACAAAAAAACATTCATTATATTGGTTTTGAAGACAGTTTAGGTGGTTTTTATCCTCGCCAAGCCCCGGATGTTTACAGACGTAAATTTGGCGATTGTAAAGATATGTCGAGCCTATTAGTAGCCATGTTACGCAGGGCTGGTATTAAAGCTTATTTTGCATGGATTGGTACAAATCATCTTCCTTATACATTCGATGAAACACCGGTACCTACTATAAATAATCACATGATTTGTGCTATTAAATTAGATAATTCCTACATTTTTGTGGATGGTACACACCCAATGTTGCCGTTAGGTAGAAATAGGTCTGATTTGCAGGGCAAACAAGCAATGGTTTCTTTTGATAAAAAACATTACGATATAGTAAAAATCCCTATTGAGCCGGCAGGTAAGAATTTTATTAAAGATAGTACTTACCTTAAAATTATATCAGATAAAAGTGTTGAGGGAACAGTTAACATGGAACTTAGTGGAGATGAAGCATGGTATCTTTCTGCAAACTTAATGTATAAAAGATATGAAGACAGAGATGAATGGATAAGATATTTTACTGAAAGAGGTTCAAACAAATATCTGGTTACAAAATATGATGCTCATGTTGATGAAACAGGAGATAAAGAAGGTCATGTATATACAGAATTTAATCTTCATGATTATATGCAGAAGATTAAAGGACAGTATATAATTAACATGAATATGGACAGATATTTTGATAATGCATGGATAGATACAAAGGGTAGAACTGTTCCTTATTATTTTACTAATAAAGAAAAATTAGTTCAAATTGTTGTGTTAGAAATTCCTAAAGGCAGTAGAGTTGCTTACTTACCCCATTCAACAAAAGGAACATTAAAAAACTTGTTGAATTATAAAATTACTTATAAAGTAAGCGGTAATAAAGTTATATTAAAGAAAGAATATGAATTGAAAGGCAGAATGACGAGCCAACAACAATTTAAAGACCAGAATAAAATAGTGAGTGCATTACAGAAAACATATAAAGAATCAGTAATCCTCACAGCAAAATAATTTTGATTATGAAGAAAATAGCGGCATTAATTTTTACTTTATTTGTAGCTGCGCTTAACCTTACTGCACAGCAATACAGAACACCTAAACCTATTGACAGTGATTGGGTAAGCAAACCTAAAATACACCCTACACCTCGCAATTATGTGGGCTATCCGGCTATTACGCTTTCTCAAAGCGATGATTTTGAATATAAGTATGAGGGAAGGGGAAATTTTGGCGATGAGGCAACAACCGGAAAAGCCGATTATAAATATCAATATAACGGCGTATCTGTATATCATACATTACATAAGCTTATAAAAATTATGGATGAAAGGGGTATTGAAAAATATAATAAAATAGCAATTCCTTTTTACCATGCTGCTAATGTTAGGTGGGATGACTTAAAAGCACGTACTATTTCTCCTGATGGTAAAGT
>CAIWXG010000383.1 GCA_903916555.1 uncultured Bacteroidota bacterium | reverse complement strand
GAAAGTTTGACATACTCGTATAAATATTTTTAGTCAAAAGAACAACTCTATAAAAGAAAAATAAACAGAATACAAAATTTTTAAGAAGCCAATTTTGTAATTAACCAGCTTGTGTATTTATCTGCTGAAAAACGCTCAACAACAATATGCATAAAACCATATTTAACGTCACATATTTCACTACATAGGCCATAAACACCGTCTGAAATACTAAAAGGAGCTGACAAGTACCTAAAACGTTGTAATAAAGTAAAGATAACTGCTGCAGCTAGTGTTATTATTAAAGAAGCTATAGATTCAAGTTTAATGCCTGCAACTAGGGAATGATGACACCATGTTTAAGAGGCCTCTGATGACAGCAAAATAACTGTGCTTAACAGCGGCACTTACATGGATCTAAAGTTAAAATAAAAGCTGGAGGCTAAACACCACCTATGGTATACTGGGGTTAAACTAAAATGAAAAAAGCTTAAACAATAAAGTTATTTTTTTTTGTATTTAAATTTTTGAAAATATGAGGGTTTAGACTCCTTAAGAACATTTTGTTTCGAGCCACAGTTGTCGTCTGGTTTAAATTTAACGTCACCAACGTTTTCTAGCTCTTTATGCAAGTTAACTTGGTCCTGCTTTTTCAATTCACTATAAAAAGCACCCCCTTTTGGAGCTTCATACACAAGGTTTTCTGCTTTTGAAATACTTATGTCATCACTCCCTCCAACTTTAGGTTTACATTCAACGCCCATGATGTAAGTGGCAAGCTTTGCTTTTTCAGGTAGCAAACCTGTTGTTATGTGCTCGAAAGCCCTAATTGAATCAATTTCTTTACTGCCAAATTTTAAAGGGGGCATACCCTCATTGAGGGTTTTGTAAGCCGAACCAAGTTTTGCCCCTTCTTTAGTTGGCGCCGAATACCGGTTGATTTTAACCTGCTTTTCTATAACTTTAGGATCTGACCCTGCATCTTCGGTTGTCGACATTGCAACCGCAGTTTCTGCTTTTAAATTAGCTTCATAACCACTAATTGCAGAGGATAAGCCGGCACAGGCACTTACACAGGTAAAACCTGCAATCGCGAATGCGATTTTATCCGGGGGGGGGGGGGGGTTAAATACCAACAACAACACAATTTCTGACATGCATATTGCAGCAGATGACACCCACATCAAAGCTTTTAGCTGACTATACATTGAAAAAACAAAAAGTGGGTACTCTAAGAAAATAGTGTCCAAGGGAATCCCTAAAGACACAATTAAATTAAAATACAGAAGAACAAAGACTATAACTTGGTTTTTCAAAATTCGTACTAAGTTTACTTCTACTCTTAAATGCGAATCTAGATTGCCTTGTATTTACCTACCCTCTCACATATTTCTTCTAATTTTGAACAAGCTGAGGTTTTATTAAACTTAAAACCACCGTATAGACCAAATTATGAAGAACAACATGCTCCACGGCCCTTCAACAAAGGAAAAAAAGAACCACCTTATCGCAAAGGTTATTCCGACCATAAATTTAAGTACTGAAAAAAAAATTTTATCAATTAAATAAAATACACAAAAAAAGGCCATCCACAATATTAAAGCAATTATAGCTGGAATATAATCGTTGTATGGCGCTAATGCTACAAAGCAAATGCATAGCATTAAGAATTGGAAAAACCATATTTGATTATCTTTAATGTAGTTTTGAACCCCCCTTGAAAAACATTTTAACTGTTAAGTCTTTTAACAAAGTAATATTTTGCGGGTTGTTACGTAGCGTATGGAACACCAAGTGAAGACTTAATAGAACCAAACAAAGTACAAACACTAATACAGAAAAAAATTTTTGGTTTTCAGCCCACAAAATATGGCTGCAGATTTGACTAAAAACAGATATTTTACAAATAAGCTTAGGGTTGGTAGAGAATAATTTAATCCCATTTTTGTAAGATTAAATTAAAAAACCTTCCTTTTTACCTTTAAAAAACAAGGCGTGACTTTCCGTTTTAGGGAAAAGCACTAGTTCAAATACTAGAAAAATAGATAGTACCAATCCTAATGTTAAAAGGTTGCTAGGAGAGTAGAAACCATAAAGCTATAATTAAAAAGAAAGAAGAGTAACTCTATAAAAGAAAAATAAACAGAATACAAAATTTTTAAGAAGCTAATTTTGTAATTAGCCAGCTTGTGTATTTATCTGCTGAAAGACCCTCAACAACAATAGGCATAAAACCGTGGTTGACGCCACAT
>CAIWXG010000382.1 GCA_903916555.1 uncultured Bacteroidota bacterium | reverse complement strand
ATGGTTATGCTTCTTACTATCGGCGGGCAGCCCGAACCGGGCAGCGTTGCCGTCATGGTATAGGTAGTAGTTGATGCCGGTGTAGCCGTTGGCGATGGTACTGTGGTACTGCTTAGCCCTGTTGGTGGCGTCCACGTATACGTTAGTCCTGCCGTTCCCGTTGTTCTTATTAATACAGATGTGCCACATATGGACGTATCAGGGGTTAATATCATTGCTGTCGGAGTATCCATTATGTTTAATGTAATACTGTCATCAATACCACAACTTAGAGGTGAATGCAAATAGATTGTCAACGTTTTTGTACCACCAACTGTTGTTGGAATACCAGATACATTAAACGTAATACTTGTATCACCGGCGGGCATAATGGTACTGTCCGGTGCGGTAAAATCTGTACCTAATACGGCTGTACCACCAAACGTTAAATGTAAAGTTTGTGCTGTAGAAGTTGAATGAGTAGAAACTATTTCGATAGTTGCCGGTGTGCATCCTTTCACTATACTATGAGGAATTCCATTTATAGTAGCACCTACAGAATCAAAATGGTCGAAATGATAAGAATTTGAACTCAAACTTGCGGCTTCAATAAACACTCCGGAATCATAGATACCATTTCCGGCATCAACAATTGCCATTTTAAGATGATAGGTATCACAAGGTGTTACGCTATGCACTGCTTGTAATTTTGTTGTATAGCCCCGATAAGAAAAAAACGAACCGCCTGAATTATCTGTATAATACATTGTAAAAGGTGAGCCTGTTGCAATACTGGTACAATTAGAATAAGTACCCCAGCCGGAAACAACACATGGTGCACCGCAATTAACAGTATTTACTAATACAGGCACAGATGTACCTGGTATTAAAGCCATATTCTGAGTACCTACAATACCGGGACCTGAAATAAAGAATGCAAATGCATCGTCATAACTACCACATGTTGAATGTATATATTCTTCTGAACCAAAAATATAGTTGAAGCTAATAGTATCTCCTTTAGGTACAAAATCAAATTCTAATTCACAAGCATCATAAGTAGTACCTGTAAGTGCAAGTGTTGTCATAACAGGGTCTCCGGCAGCACCATTATTAAAAGTAGTCGTACCCGCTTCTGCTCCTGCGGCTGCTGCCGCATGACCTGTAGTTAACAAAATACCGCTGTTAATGCCAAAAACAGTTGCACCGGTACCCATTAATGTGCCTGGAGCTACAGTAAATGTACCATTAGCAATACCAGGACAAGTTAATAATTGATTGAAAACAGAAACTCCTGTACCGGTAATAGTAGACGCCAAAGCAGTAGCAGTATGAGTAGGACTAACTGTTAATTGGGCTTTTGCCGGTAAATAGATTGAAAAATTTATTAAAACAATAAAAAAAAGCTTTGTAATATTATATGTAATTTGTTTATTCATAATACACTATTTTTCAAAGTGCAAAGTAACATTTCCAATATTACCACAATGTTATGCCTATATTATTTTTATTGATACAAAAGTATTTTATCTTGTTTCTTGTAATTATTTTATTAATTGAAAGTTACAAGAAAAAGAATAATATAGTTGTTTTTTGTTGTAATTCAAACTATTTTTCCCAAATTTAGAAATCGAAAAAAAGTTTTTTATTAATTAATTATGTGAATCACATATCTATCTGGTGGCAAAATAGATATTCTCTTTTCACAATGCCATTTTTCTCCTTCAATTATTCCATTAACTGTTTCTCCATTTGAAATTATATCACCGAAATCATAGATAAAATAAGCATATTGTGAAATTAATTTTGCTAATTCTACAGGGTCCAAATCTTTAAATTGTATTTCAATATCAGGCAATCCCAAAGTATCTAAGCCTATCGTATCCATAACTATGCTATCGGCTTCGCCTTCTGAAACTTTAAATAACCTAATATTAGTTAAAGGGTGTAAAATATCGGCATCAATTAATTTTCCACATTCTATTAAGTCCTTTGGTTCAATTAATTTTTCAGCATTTTTAGCATAAACTACTTGTGGATTAGATGCTATGATAATTGCAGTCTGAAAATCTATAAAAAGTTTAGCCCTAAGTTTGTAATCAAAATAAGAAGGTAATACATCACTCAACAAAATTTCATAATTACATTTATTTGTAATTGCAGGTGCTTCTTTCCAATGCCAGTTTTGCCGAAATGCCGATTCTTGTAATTGCTGAATGCAACCATCAACCGAAAAATATACACTACATTGTGCTATATGTTGTTCGTTATTTACATAAACAAAATTATCATTAAAACTAAAAAGCAATGTTTTTGTAGTGCTTATTAAAGTAACATTATTATATATTTTCCTAAGGTAATCGAGTGCAATTTCAGTATTAATTGTAGGTAACTCAATATACAATAATTTAGACGTAAGTACTTGTGGTTTATTAATCAAAAAAGTGGTATTATCATTAACATCCTTACAGTCTTCTACATTTGCATTATAAATATCTTCATTTAAATTATTAGCAGCTTCATTATTTCCATTCGAGCTATTTTGCTCTTCCGTATTTTCTTGATATTTTGGTTGCCTTTTAAAAAAATCTAATAATGCCATCTTTGTTTTTAAAAATTAAAGTTACAGTAAATTTGTTATTCAATACCTAAAACATATAAAAATTAGTATAAAAACAGAAAACACACAACACATAAAAATAATATAATTAAATTATTGTACTAATTTATCTATTTCTGTTGCCATTTCAATGTCTTTAATCGTAATACCTTTTGCAGAATGTGTACTTAATTTAATGTTTACTTTATTATACACGCCCGACCAATCGGGATGATGGTCTAATTTTTCGGATAGAAGAGCTATTCTTGAAATAAAACCATAAGCGGCACTAAAATCTTTAAACTCATATTTTTTCTCAATAAATTGCTCTGAAATATTCCATCCCGATAAATCCTTCATTTTTTCTATAACCTCTTCATTTCCCAACTTCATTTGCTTCATTTGTTTAAATTTTATTTTTTCGCATAAATGGTAAACATAGATACATTACTTGTTCTCTAATTTATCTGCATCTTTTATTGAATAAAAACTATTAGCTTGTGTAAGGCACGTTACTGTAATATCGTTAATGCATACATGAGGTGGCAAAGTAGCGCAATACCAAGCAATATCGGCAATGTCGTTAGCTTGTAATGGCTTAATGCCCTGATATACATTTTTTGCCCGTTCACTATCACCTTTAAAACGTATAAGCGAAAATTCAGTATCTGCCATTCCGGGATTAATTGCAGTAACTTTAATACCATATTGCAACAAATCAATACGCATACTTTGGCTTAATGCATCAACACCAAACTTTGTAGCACAATAAACACCTCCGTTTTTATATACAATATTGCCTGCAGTAGAACCTATATTTATAATATGCCCGGCAAAATGTTTTTTCATCATAGGTAAAACTTCACGCGTTACATAAAGTAATCCTTTTAAATTAGTGTCTATCATTGCATCCCAATCATCAGTATCCCCATCATCAATAGATGAAAAACCAGCTGCTAAACCCGCATTATTTACTAAAATATCTATTTTATCTATTTGTTTTTTTAAGTTATTAATGGCTTCAACAACTTGTTTTTTAACTCTAACATCAAAATGTAGTGTAATTACTTTTATATTGTAATCACTTTCCAGCTCCTGTTTTAGTTCGTCTAATCTATCTTGTCTTCTGCCTGTAATACAAACATCATACCCTTCTTTTGCAAAACGTATTGCAGTTGCCTTACCAAAACCGGAAGTAGCACCTGTTATTAGAATCGTTTTAACCATAAAATATACGTAATTTTAAAAACCACCGTAAATATAAACCCATTTACCGACTTGTATGTTGTGATACTATAAATTCTTCTAATTATGAAAATAAATAATGATATTAACTCACTTTAACAGTTGCAATTCCTCATCAGTTATTTTATATTTTTCTACAAATTGAGACAATGTTTTATGTAACTCCTCCCCCATTTTATCTGCTTCTTTTATTAAAGCCATATTTTCATATACCTGCTTTTTATTTTCATTACTAATACCTGTTTTGCAAATTTTAGCTAAAAATACATGGCATTCATTAAACATACCTCTAACAGTAATTAAATATTTACTCGATTTCTCTTTAATATTTAATTCTTTATCTATTTCTTGCAAGGAATCAATTGATTTTATATAAAAATTTATTCTACTGTTTAAAATTTCATAATGCGTATTTAAAGAATCTAATAAATTTAAATCCGCAGGCTTATTATTACGGTCTAAAATTTGATGAACTATTTGTAAACCAACAGAATTACATTTACTAATTTCTTCTTTTGTTTTGTAAATCGGCATTTGCACGCCTACAAATAAATCAATACTTTTTTGATGGTTTAATTGGGTAGAACAACCAGTTAGGATGAAAACAATGATTATTAAAAAAAACGATATTTTTTTAGACATTTTTTTGATATTCTAATCAAAGATAAATAAAAATTTAAACACTCTATACTATTTAGAACTTTAAAAACATTATTATTCATACTGAAATTTTCAAACCAAAGAAGATGATTTTGTTTATAACAAAGAAACTTGTTTTGTTATTATTGTTTTGTGATAAGTGTTTAACACGAACTTTTTTCTTCATTTATTGTAATATTCTACGCTTTATCAAATTTAAAATTACTCTATTTTACAGCAAAAAGCAAAAAATATAGAATTAGAGTTTTATATTTATGCAATGAAATTTCGTTTAGCTTTTTTTATCTGCCTACTTCTTACTGTTAAGATTGATGCACAAGAGGATTCTTTAATGTTCCGTAAAATATCGGACGAGATATTACTACACGCACAATGCTATAATAATTTAAGAGTATTATGTAAAACCGTAGGTAATAGAATATCAGGGTCACCGGCTGCTGCCAAAGCTGTGGTATGGGGCGAACAAGCTATGAGGGCTGCCGGTGCCGATAAGGTATGGTTACAGCCTGCCGATGTACCCTATTGGTACAGAGGCAGAGAAAGCCTTGCTTTAAAATTAGGTGCAAAAGCTAACTATAAAAAAGTAGTTGCATTGTCGTTAGGCAACAGCGAAGGAACCGGAGGAAAACCTTTGGAAGCAGAGGTTGTTATGGTGCATAGCTTTGACGAACTGAAAGCTTTGCCAGATAATGCTGTTAAAGGTAAAATAGTATTTTTTAATTACAGATTTCGTCAAGATTTTGTTTTTACTTTCGACGGTTATGGTGATGGTGTAAAATACCGATGGGCAAGCCCAAGCATTGCTGCTGCAAAAGGTGCCGTGGGTGTAATAATTAGGTCTATGTCAACCGGTGAAGACGATTACCCGCATACAGGTGGCATGCACTATATGGATTCTGTTTCTAAAATTAAAATACCCGAAATGGCTTTAGGCAATTACACTGCAGATACATTAGAAAAATACTGCCTAAAAGGTCTTGTAAAAGCCAAAATGCAATCTGAATGTTACAAAAAACCCGAAAAAGTACATTCCTATAATGTAATAGGCGAAATAAAGGGTACCGAACAACCCGAAAAAATAATTACTGTAGGCGGGCATTTAGACTCGTGGGACGTGGGTGAAGGGGCACAAGACGATGGAGCAGGTTGCGTACAGTCTATAGAGATAATAAGAGCCTTTAAAGCATTAGGTATAAAACCTAAATGTACCATAAGAGCTGTTTTATTTATGAACGAAGAAAATGGTGGTAAAGGCGGTGAATCTTATGCTGATTCTGCCATTTCGAAAAAAGAAAATCACCTTATTGCTATTGAAACCGATGCGGGAGGTTTTACACCGAGAGGTATTGGGTTTGTAATGAGCGAAGAACAAAAAGACAAACTTAAAAAGTATAAGAATTTATTTTTGCCTTATGGAATTTATGAATTTAATCATGATGAAGGTGGTAGTGATATTAACCCTATGAAAACAAAATTGAATGTTCCTTTAGCAGGTCTTGTACCCGATTCGCAACGGTATTTTGATATACACCATACTCATAATGATGTTTTTGAAAACGTAAATCATCGCGAATTAAAATTAGGCAGTGTTGCTTTGGCTCAATTTATTTGGTTAGTAAGTAAGTATGGGCTGTAATGTGTTCAAACTAATAGTTAAAAAATTGAATGAACTGCCGAACTAAACTAAAAAGCATTGTAAATTTTAATAAAGCATAAAAAAGCATCATCTTCAAGCTATGTTGTAGATGATGCTTTTTTTAAGGAAGATATTCTTCCATATAAAGTACTATGCATAGAAATGAAACCAGATTAAAGACAATTTTGAATATCTTCTATTTTGTAATTATCACTTTCATATTATTTTTTTGTCCCTTTTAGTATAAAAATATTTTTTTTTGAAGATGCTACTATTTGTTTCTTAGCATCTTTCCATGCTATGCATTTAACATTACCATTTTTATATTTTGCACTTCGTCTGCCTAATTCATCTATAAACTCTTGTCTTTAGTCCTGTAAAATTATATATGTATATTTTTTACATTACAAATGTAGTATTTAATATATTATTTTTATTATTTAAAATACAATCTATTTTACATATCCTAGAATTTTAAGCATACTTAAAGGGGTTTGTTCTTTTGCATACAACCAGTCTTCAAGTTTACCTTCAGTGTCATATTGCACAATAATATGTTTGGGCGATGGTATCATGCAATGTTTTATACCACCATATCCTGCTAACTGGTCTTGGTAAGCACCTGTGTGAAAGAAGCCGATATATAGAGGTTCTTTGCTTTTCTCTTTGTCTAATTTAGGCAAAAAAACGGCATTTATATGTTCTTCGGATGTGTAGAAGTCGTGGCTGTCGCAGGTTAAACCACCTAAATGCACTTCCAAATACTCACTATCCCATTTATTAATAGGTAGCATCAGAAATTTTTCACCTATACCCCAAGTGTCCGGCAATGTAGTAATAAAAGAACTGTCTATCATATACCAAATTTCCCTATCGTTCTGCATTTTTTCATCCAATACACTATATACAACAGCCCCTGCTTCGCCAACTGTAAAAGACCCGAATTCTGTATATATATCAGGAGTATCTACTTTATTTTTCTTACATACTTTTTTTATAGTAGATACTATTTCATTAATCATGTAATTGTAATCGTATTCAAAAGCCAAGGAATGTTTTATTGGCAGACCACCGCCAATATTTATTGCTTCTAATTCAGGACAAACTTTTTTAAGCTGACAATATAAGTTAAGCACTTTGTTTAATTCACTCCAATAATAAACATCATCTTTTATGCCTTTATTCATAAAGAAGTGTAGCATTTTAAGTTGAAACTTATCATTACCTTTTATTTTATCTACATAAAATTCAAGTATATCTCTGCTGCGAATGCCTAAGCGAGATGTATAAAAATCGAATGTAGGCTCTTCTTCGCTGGCAATCCTTATCCCTATATTTACAGGATCTTTGGCACGTATTGATTTTTGATATTCTTCAAATTCGTTTTTGTTGTCTATAACAGGAATTACATTTTTAAAACCTTCATTAATAAGGCGTGCAATATTTCTGGTATATTGTTTGGTTTTAAAGCCATTGCATATAATAAAAATATCTTTTGTTATTTTCTTTTTCTTATATAATTGCCATATAATATCAATGTCATAAGCAAAAGATGTTTCCAAGTTTACATCAAATTTAAGTGTTTCTTCTACTATAAAAGAGAAATGAGAACTCTTTGTACAATAGCAATAGTAGTATTTACCATCATACTTATTTTTTTTTATTGCATCATTAAACATTTTTTTTGCCTTATTTATTTGCATACCTATTTTGGGCAAAAAAGTAAGTTTAAAAGGCGTCCCATACTTATCTATTAATGCTTTAATGTCAACACCATTAAAATCTAATGTGTTATTGTCATTAATATCAAAGCCATCCTGCGGAAAATGGAATGTCTGCTGTACAAGATCTGCGTATGTGTTATTCATTTAAATAAGTAGAATGTATAAAATAGGTTATTGAAAAATTATTCATTCATTGGTTTACAACAAAAAGTATAAAATAAATACACGCGTTATCCGAACATTTTTTTTATAATTTCATATTCAGGTTCTTCTATTTTTATTTTACAAACAAAAGTAACTATTTGCTTAAATTAAAAATGTAATTTTTTTTTGCTAAAGTTAAATCAATTGCAAGAATGAATATTAATTGAGCATTATGTTATTATAGCAAGAATAAATATTATGTTTGCGTGCAATAATAAAAAATGAAGAAAGCATTAGTACAAATGCACGTAGCTGTGTTATTATGGGGTTTTACGGGTGTATTAGGGAAAGCTATTTCTCTTGATTCTCCTATTTTAGTTTGGTATAGAATGTTATTTACTGCAATATTTATGGCTGTTATATTATATTATCGCAAACAGTGGGTAAAAATAAATATAAAAGATATGCTACAATTAGGTCTTATCGGTGGACTTATTTGTATGCATTGGGTTGCTTTTTATGCAGCAATTAAATTTGCAAATATTTCAATTGCATTAGTATGTTTATCTACAGCCAGTATCTTTACTTCAATAATAGACCCATTTGTAAATAAGGGCAAACATAATGCAACAGAAGTGTTTATTGGTGCTATGGCTATTGCGGGTGTCTATTTTATTTATATGTATCAGGTATCATTTGGTATAGGTATTGTTTTTGGTCTAATAGCTGCTTTTCTCAGTTCTGTATTCACGGTATTAAACAAACGGGTGGCACATAAATATCCGGCAAGAACAATGGTATTTTATGAAATGACTACCGGTTGGATATTAATCTCCTTATTACTTCCATTGGTTTTTCATTTAAATCCTAACACAAAGTTTATTCCTCAATCAGCAAATTTATTAAGTGCAGATTTTATTAAAAATGATTGGTTATGGATTGTAGTTTTAAGCTTGTGTTGTACTGTTTGGTCTCAATCGCTTGCGTTAAATGCTTTAAAAGTTCTATCGTCCTTTACGGCTACATTATCTGTAAATTTAGAGCCTGTTTATGGTATTTTACTGGCTTTTTTGTTTTATAACGAAAATAGAGAAACAATTTTTATTGCCGGTACCAATCATCTAAATAGGGGATTTTTAATAGGTATGAGTTTAATTATTTTGTCTGTTATATTGCAAATGGGGCAATTAATAAAGCCATTTTCAAAAAAAGCAGTAATTTGAGAATGAAATTAGGCTATTGGTAATGTAACATAAAATACAGTACCCTTATTTGGTTCACTTTCTACTTTAATTTTGCCATTATTTGCTTTTATAAATTCGTAACAGAGCAACAGACCCAATCCGATGCCTATTTCACCTTGTGTGCCATAGGTGCTAATATCAGGGGTTATTGTAAAAAGTTGTTTCAATTTAGCCTCACTCATTCCTATACCGGTATCTGCAACCAAAAAGGTAATATTATTATCATCATGCGTTGCACTTAAAGTAATAGTATCATTTTGTTTAGAAAACTTTATTGCATTATTAATAAGATTCCTAAATACAATGTCTATTTGTCCGGCATCGCAAAAAGAAATGCTGTTAGTAGGTATATTATTTATTAAAGTTATTCCTTTGCTTTTAGCTTCATTTTCAGATATATTAAATACATTTTCACCAATTTCATATATATTTACAATTGTTGGCACAGTTGAATTTACGCCTTTCATATAGCTATGGAACTGTGCAAAAATAAGTCATACAAATAATTTTAAGTGCTATTTATTGTATAGTTCCACTCGCCATGAAAATCATCTCTATTAATATTTATTTGCTGAT
>CAIWXG010000381.1 GCA_903916555.1 uncultured Bacteroidota bacterium | reverse complement strand
GTTTTATTTTAATTATTAAATAATTTTTATATTCTTTATTTTATTTAAACACGTGAACGAGCAATTAAAAATTTCAAAAAGCAATTGTATTTAATAATTTAATGTCGAAAAAAACATGCGTTAATTATTATAATAGAATTACTTTCATAAAACCTAAAAACTTGCAATGGCAAAAGAAAAAAAGATAGAGCAGGAAGAACCCTTGGAAAAGAAACTTTGGAAAGCGGCCGATAAATTGCGTAAAAACATGGACGCAGCCGAGTACAAGCACGTAGTACTAGGCTTGATATTTTTAAAGTATATTTCAGATGCTTTTAAAGAACTCTATAATCTCTTCAAAGAGGACAAAGGCAATTACGAAGTAGCGCACAGGGCTGTTGCGAACCTAGTTAATGAAGAAACTCCCGATTGGATCAGGGATAGAAAAAACAATATATTTTCCGATGGTGATTGGGATAATTTGAAAAAGACTATAAAAGAAGAAAGAGAAAGTCTCTTTTGGCAGTTTAAATTGAACGATGATTACTATGATGAAAGCTACTTTTTTGATGAAGACGACATCGAGGAAATTATCGCAACTAATAGCATTCGACATATGGAAGATGAATCAAATAGATTTGCTAACAGCCAGCAAAAAAATGATTCGATAGAGAATAACGATGAAAAAGAAATAGATGAATTGTTTGTTATGCCGTAACCTTTCAGGTCGGGCTATCCATCATAAAAACCATTGTAAATAATACACGGCTGATTTTGGCTTCGCTAATATTTCCAAATTCATATTATTTATTGCAATACAAAACTCATTATATCCGAAAAAACTACAATTAGCCAACCATTAAGCTGCAGACGGAGGAAGCCACAAAACGCCTGTAATGAGCTAAGAATAGGCTTGTACGGGGCAAAGGGGTAGCCTTGATTAAGCGGAGTAAATACAGTTAAAGCAGTTAAGCCATTAAAGAATAAAACCAACCTTAACCCGAAAATAGCTACAATAACTACATGATGATATTTGACAATTCGACTATCAAATGCAAAAACGATATGTAGTTATACAAAAATCACTTATCTTTGAAATTGACAAAAATTATTTCTTAACCAGCATGTTATACTTGTAACAAACTTGTAAATAACAGGTTAGTTTGTTTGAAATCGTTACCAGTAGCGCATCATAGAGGTTTTAAAATCTGCCTTGCACGCAGAGGGTCATCGGTTCGACTCCGATATCCTCCACTCCAAACTACCTTTGCAAAAGGTAAATATAACTTTAAATCGCCTTTGGGCGATTTTTTGTGTTTTATAAAGATTTGATTCTTCTCTTTCTAATTTCCAATTCATACCACATATCCTTTTTCCAAACTACAAATACTATTCTGATTCAAGTTTTGTAGTTTTGTTGAAAATATTTTTATGCAATTTTCAGAACTTGACTTAAATAATACATACAGTTATGCTGATTATTTAAAGTGGCAAATTGAAGAAAGATTAGAACTCATTAAAGGAAAGATATTTAAGATGAGTACTCCAAATCGTACCCATCAAGAATTATCAGGTTACCTATATGGTGAATTATACATTTTTTTAAAAAACAAGAATTGTAAAGTTTATTCAGCACCGTTTGATGTCCGTTTGCCCCGTAAATCGAAAGAAGATATAGATATTATTACTGGTCGTTCAACCGGATATATGTGTTATTTGCAATACTGCTATTCTTGATACGAAAGGTTGTTTAGGTGCACCGGATATTGTAATTGAAATTTTATCGCCAAGTAATAATGTAATAGAATTAAAAAACAAATATGAAATATATGAAGATGCAGGTGTTAAAGAATATTGGGTAGTATCACCAATTGTGAGTACTTTTTTAGTATATATATTGGAAAATAAAAAATATAAGGCTTCCAGATTAATGGTTGCAGGAGATATATTTAATTCATTAGCTTTAGAAGGTTTTTCATTAGATATTAATGATATGTTTGAAAGAGTGAGTTGAGTATTAAAGTCTAATTTTTGATGGCTCTATCAAACAAATATTTCATTCTATCTGTTTCCAATTATTATAATTGGCAATTTAAAGACTGTGTAGAATTAATAAATGGGAAAGTTTATAAATTATTACCAGCCCCAAGTCTGTTCCATCAAGAATACTTACTATAAATATATAATTTGTAATATTAGATATTTTCATGAAATAATTTTTTTTGTACATTTGCAATATATAATTTATTTTCTTGTTGCTATATAGAAAATAATGATAGGGTTATATTTATCAATTTCTCGTATTAATGTACTTGTGAATAAATATTTTCTTTTACTTTTGAATTAAATGACCGAATCATACAAAATAAAATTACCTCAATTTGAAGGTCCATTCGACTTATTACTCTTTTTTATAGAAAGAGATGAGTTAGACATTTATAATATACCAATTACAACCATTACTAACGAATTTCTAAATTATATTTATACTCTGAAAATACTAAATATAGAATTGGCAAGTGAATTTATATTGTTTATTTCTACCTTAATGCGAATAAAAGCTAAAATGCTAATACCCAGAAAAGAAATAGATGAAAATGGCAACGAAATAGATCCAAGAACAGAACTTGCTGATAAAATATTAGAATATAAACGCTTTAAAGAGGCGGCTACAGAAATGGCTCTGTTAGAATCTGAAAGACTACAACAGGTAAAAAGAGGTAATATAAAAGAAGAAATAGATAACTTAACAACAGCCTATTCAGGTGGTACAGAAATACAGACAATTACAATGTATAAGCTGTTACAGGTATATGAAAAAGTTATTAAAAAATATAACGAACGTACAAATAAGCCTCAACATGTGGTAGTAAAATATAATTATACATTAGAAGGGCAGCGTAGCTTTTTGCTAAATTATTTCAGTACTATTAAACAAGCGGGCTTCGAACAGATTTTTGCTGATTGTACAAATAGAATTCAAGCTATATTTACGTTTTTAGCTATGTTAGAGCTTATACAACAAAACCATATAAGTATATTAACAGGTATTGGCAGAAACAATTTTATTATAGAACGAAATCCCGATTTGGAGCTTATTCAATAATATTTTTCTAAAACCTATTGGTCGGTTGATTATAAAAAACGTTGTAACTTGCATGTATAAATCAAATTATGTTTTTACAGGGTAAAAAAATTGTTTTGGGTGTTACCGGTAGTATTGCTGCTTATAAAATACCTCATTTTGTAAGACTTTTAATAAAGGCAGGGGCTGAGGTAAAGGTAATACTTACCAACAATGCACAAGATTTTGTAAGTCCTTTGGCATTAGCAACTGTATCTAAAAATAGTGTTTTGTGTACAATAAGTGATGCTTCCGTTTGGAACAATCATGTAGAACTTGGTTTATGGGCAGATGTAATGCTTATTGCACCTTGCAGTGCCAATACTTTAGCAAAATTTGCAAATGGTATTTGTGATAATTTACTTACTGCCGTATATTTATCGGCAAGATGTACCGTTTTTATTGCCCCTGCTATGGATGAGGATATGTGGAAACATCTGGCAACAAAAGCTAATTTAGATAAAGTAATACAATATGGTAACAAAATAGTACCTGTAGGGCATGGTGAATTAGCAAGTGGTTTGGTAGGCGAGGGGAGGATGGCGGAACCGGAGGATATGCTAAATATGTTGACTGACTTTTTTGCAAATACTGATAAACCATTACTGGGTCAAAAAACTTTAGTAACTGCCGGGCCTACCTACGAAAGATTAGACCCAGTAAGGTTTATAGGTAATTTTTCTACCGGCAAAATGGGTATTGCTATTGCAGAATCATTGGCAAATAAAGGAGCAAATGTAACTTTGGTATTAGGGCCTTCGGCATTTAATACTACAAATAAAAATATTACTACAATACATGTAGAAAGTGCAAAAGAAATGCATACTGCTTGTATGGAAATTGCTGAAGTAGCACATATATTTGTCTTAGCTGCTGCCGTTGCCGATTATAGACCCAGTGATATTGCCTTAGAGAAAATAAAAAAGAAAGAAGAAAGGCTAACTATTACTTTAACAAAAACAGATGATATTCTTGCCGATATAGGTAAAATAAAACAACCTTGGCAAACGTTAGTTGGTTTTGCATTAGAAACAAATAATGAATTAGAGGGTGCAAGAAAAAAATTAAAGGATAAAAATGCTGATATTATTATTCTCAATTCATTAAAGGATGAAGGGGCTGGTTTTGGGCATGATACTAATAAAATTACAATGTTGAATAAGAATGGTAATTCAATAGCTTACGATTTACAGAGTAAAAAAGCCGTAGCTGAAATAATTGTGAATAATATAATAAAACACATTCATGATGAAAAAAATAATTAGTGCTTTGTTTTTGTGTTTAAGTACTGCCGTCAGTATAGCGCAGGAGTTTAATTGTAAACTAACTATATTACACGAAAAGATTACCGGTGTTGATGCACAAGTTTTTACTGCAATGCAAAAATCGCTTACAGAATTTATGAATACTCATAAATGGACTAATGAAGAATTTAGTGTATCAGAAAAAATTGAATGTAATATTCTTATTAATCTTACCGGTAATAATTTAGGTGGTGACCCCGATACTTACATTGCAACAATGAATATACAAGCATCAAGACCTGTTTATAATTCCGGCTATAGTACAACATTAGTAAATTACATAGATAAAGATATTCAATTTAAATATACTCAATTTAACGCAATTAATTTTGATGAAAACCAAATAACAGGTACAGATATACTTTCGTCTAATTTAACAGCTCTACTTGCTTATTATTCCTATCTAATTTTAGGCTTAGATAATGATAGTTTTGCACCTGATGGTGGTACTTCCTATTTTAAAAAAGCACAAAATATAGTATCTAATGCACCTGAGTCTAAAACAATTTCAGGTTGGAAGGCAGTAGAAAGCACACATAATCGCTATTGGTTAGCCGACCAGTTATTGAGTACACGGTTTCAAGATGTAAGAAATTTTTGGTATTCTATGCATCGGGAAGGTTTAGACAGTATGTACACAAAACCAAATGAAGCCCGAACAAGAATATTAACAGGTGTAAAAAAAATCTATAATGTAAATAAAGAAAATCCGAGTTCTATATTAATTCAGTTCTTATTTAATGCTAAAACAGAAGAATTTTTACATTTGGTAGCCAGTGCTCCCAAAACAGAACGAGCTCAATACATTTCGTTATTTACAGCATTAGATGTAGCTAATGCAACCAAATATAATAATTTAAAATAGTAATAATTGAAAATTTTTGCAATAGTTGTCCTTTCGGTATTTGTTTTGTTTGCATGTAATAAAGATACACACCTTAGCCGCAAGGAAATGGAAAAAGTACTGCTTGATATTAATTTGGCTGAAGGTTACAGCACAGTAATAAAGGATAGCCTTCACAGAAACGGTTTGAAAAACATTGATTCTCTAGGCAATTATTATGCAGATATTTTTAAGCACAATAATATTACCAAAGAACAATTTGTAGAAAATATGGAGTGGTATAAAAATCATTGCGAAGAATTAGATTCAGTATATTATAGGCTGATAACAGATATTACTAAAATGCAAACGCAACAGTTATTGCCTAAAAAGTAGAATGAAAACCTGAGGAGGAATTATATACAGTGATTGAAGTAATGGGCTTATATTTGACGTGCAGCTGAAAAATAGTTCTATCAAAATTTTCAAAATTAAATTTGCTTAATTCAAAGTAAGCAATTACCTTTGCACTCCAAATTCTAATACAGCTCTTAAATAAGATTGCATTTGGAAGAAATTGTTCTTAGCTTTTAAGTTTGCTAAGTTACAACATTCGTTAACACCAAAAAATATAGCATAATGGCTAAAGAAGTAAGTGGCTACGTAAAGCTGCAAGTAAAAGGAGGACAGGCAAACCCTGCACCGCCAATTGGTCCGGCACTCGGTTCTAAGGGTGTCAATATCATGGAGTTTTGTAAACAATTTAATGCACGCACACAAGACAAAATAGG
>CAIWXG010000380.1 GCA_903916555.1 uncultured Bacteroidota bacterium | reverse complement strand
TTTAGCTTATGCAGGTTTAGAAACAGGCTTAAAAGACCGTACTTCTTATGTTTTGGTACAAGATAAGATTCGTTTGGTATTAACTACTCCCTTAACAGAAAACAATCCAATATCCGAACATATAAAAAAACATGGCGATGGTGTAAAAGTAATTGCTTTGTGGGTTGATGATGCTAAAAAAGCATTTGAAGAAACTACAAAACGGGGTGCAAAAGTTTATTTTGAACCTATAGTTGAAAAAGATAGTTTTGGCGAAGTGGTAAGAGCCGGAATAGAAACCTATGGAGAAACAGTGCATATTTTTGTAGAGCGTAAAAACTATACAGGTGTGTTTTTGCCCGGTTACGAAAATTGTACATCTGAATACAATCCTGCTTCTACAGGCTTAAAATATATAGACCACATGGTGGGTAATGTAGAATTAGGTAATATGAACAAATGGGCTGCTTTTTATGCCGATGTAATGGGTTTTGCTAATTTGGTAACATTTGACGATAAAGACATTTCTACTGAATATACTGCCCTTATGAGCAAGGTAATGAGCAATGGTAATGGTAGAATTAAGTTTCCTATTAATGAGCCTGCAATGGGCAAAAAGAAATCGCAGATAGAGGAATACCTTGATTTCTATGGTGGTCCGGGTTGTCAGCATATTGCAGTGGCAACAGACGATATTGTATTTACAATTGCCGAAATGCGTAAGCGTGGTGTAGAGTTTTTACACGTACCGGGTTCGTATTATGATACCGTTTTAGATAGGGTAGGTATTATATCGGAAGACCTACAAATATTAAAAAGTCAAGGAATAATGGTTGACAGAGATGATGAAGGGTATTTATTACAAATATTTACAAAGCCTGTTGAAGACCGGCCAACCTTGTTTTTTGAAATAATACAACGTAAAGGAGCAAAATCTTTCGGTAAAGGCAATTTTCAAGCTTTATTTGAATCTATTGAAGCAGAACAAGCAAGAAGAGGAACATTGTAATGTTGCAAAGTTGCTAATATAATTTTACTTTTAAATTATTTTGCGCGTTATTTTTAGAACAAAGCCAATAAGTAATTTTTGTTAATATTTTACATTTAAAATAACATTATGGGTACTTTCTCTATAGCTGCTGTGGCAGCTGCTATTTCAGCTGCAATAGTTGTAGCTATAATTAGGGCTAAAATTAAAAACAAAGACGATAATTAGTATTTAGCTTTATTTATTAGTAATAATTTATAGTTCCTAACTTGTCTTCCTTTATAACGAGGATGCCGAGGTTAGCGTTTTTAATGCCTTTGTTTTTTTATGCGGTTCTTCTTGATGTTCCGCATGGCATCAAGAAGAAAAAATAAGCCCTTTCTGTAAAAGTATTCAAAGAACTGTAGTTAAATAAAAAGGTATATTGCTAAGAAGTTCATTACTTTAATTTAGCTTTGTCAAGGTGAATGCCTTCACAGGAGTTGCATACTCACTTCCGGATTCCCTACGGAAAATTCGGAAGAACGCAGATAGTCGTTCTATTAAGCGGGGTCATGGTTCGGCAAGGCTCACAATTACATTAAGATTTATGATATATATTTCTATTGCATTCTGTCATTTTCAAAGCGATTGTATATAATAAATGGTTACTCATCATGACATTAAATTTTGTACTATATATTACTAAAAAAACCACGAGCATCATTTAATCGAGAAAATCCTGAATATCATGGTTCAGACTATTCCTTTACCACCCTTCTACTCACCCTCATACCCGTTTCCTTATCACAAACCTCCACAATATAAACACCCTTACTTAAACCACTAATATCTATTATTTCTTTATTGCTTGTCATCCTGAGCTTGTCGTTTGTCATCCTGAGCTTGTCGTTTGTCATCCTGAGCTTGTCGTTTGTCATCCTGAGCTTGTCGTTTGTCATCCTGAGCTTGTCGTTTGTCATC
>CAIWXG010000379.1 GCA_903916555.1 uncultured Bacteroidota bacterium | reverse complement strand
ATTTTATTTTCAATTTATAAACACAGTCTGGCGGATTTGTAGTTGGACAAGTGCGTGGCAAACTCGTGTTTGGAAAATCTGCCGGTTTGCAACAAAAATTCAAAGATACTAAGCTAAAAAATAGCTAATAAATACTATAACACAAAAAATTAATAATATAAAAAATATACTACTACCCTCTTGGCAATCTGCCTACGCTAGAAAATTTTTGTTGCCAGTATTCGTCATTTAAACTACTGATAACGATACCTTGCGAGGAAGAGGCGTGTACAAAGAAATCATTCATAAGGTAAATACCTACATGTGAAATCCTGCTGCCGCGTGTATGAAAAAACAACAAATCACCTTCAACTGCTTCTTTTATATTTTTTATAGGAATGCAAGTAGTAGATTGTTCAAATGCTGTACGGAATAAGTCAACACCATACACTTCGCTATATAGCTTTTGTGCAAATGCCGAACAGTCTATTCCATTTTTTGTGCTGCCGCCTAATCTATAGGCTACACCATACCATTCATCAATAAATTTATATAGAGAATAATTAGTTATCTGTTTTGATAAAACACCCAAAATAACTGCATATTTTTCTTTAAGCGTATTCGATTCAGCAGGATTTATTTTTGCATTAGGTGTTTGTGGCTCTACTCCGTTTATTGTATTATAATTTCTTCTTTCAGATGTATATACATGTTGGTTGTCAACACCGTTTTCTGTAACATTATTTTTATTATGCCCACCTAAATATATGTCATCAATAAATTTGGGTTTGCGATAATTTGATTTAGAAACCACTTTATCGGCACTATGGCAACTAACAAGAAAAAGAATAACAAGCAAACATGCAGTAGATAATTTTTGTAGTTTTTTCATCATTGGCATGTAATTTAAGATGCAATGATAAAAATAAAATAGTTAATAACCAATAGTTTATGTCATGTAGAACATCATTTTTATGATATTTAACCTAAATTTAATAATAAATTAATTTAAATCCCTTCTATATTTAATAAAATAGAATAAAAGATGTCTTCGATTACTTTAATAAGTCTTACGAAAATCAAAATCAACAATTAGTATCTGCTACAGTATTAGTAGTTTGTGTATCCGGTTTTGTAATTGGTAATGATAAATGTGCATTTTCGGTAGTTTTTAAAGCAATATAAGTACCGGAACTTATACCCATCATTATTAAATTACTCTTATCAAAATTCGGAATCATATTATTCACTCCTGTAATGCATGGAGATATGCCTTTTATTTCAATCATTACCTTATACATAAACCAAACACCAAATATAAGATTAAAAACCACCGACTGCAATCTATGAATACTTACACCTTCGTTATCAGATAATATATCTAACAAGAAATTCCCTGTACTGTCGTTTCTACTTATTTGTGCTGTTGTACCATTACCGGCCGCCTTTTTATCGTCCGAAATATCTGTTAACCTTGAAGAAATGGTAGTTAATGCACCAATACCTAACAATACCAAAGTAGATTCTGTTAATTTGGGCAATTTACCACTACCAATTACGATTGCAACAATAGTACTTAAAACAATAAATGACCACCATACTAATTGCGTACGAGACAAGCTGTATGCTTTTTTTATGGAATTAGTTCCTGAATCAGCCAATAGTTGATACTTTTTCTGCAAAAAAAAGATTAAAACTAAAAATGATAGTAGTACTAATAAGTATATATATTGTCCATTCATATTTTAAAAATAATTTAAATTAATAAAAATCAAAATCAGAAATAGTATTGTCATTTAATAAATATTCTTTAAACAAATGATGATTAATCTCTTTACCGGTTAATACCCAGCTACACGTAATAATAGTACCGTTTTTATTTAAAGAACGACTTATTATTTTAAGGTTAAAGCCGTTAATTTTATCTTCATATTTATGTTGATGTTTATTTTGATAAGTATAAGTAATTTTATATTCTCTTAATTGATTTAATTTATCAAGGAATTTATCAAAGAATGAAAAAAGAAATAAAACCAAAAGCACTAATATGCAACCTAAAATTGAGGCTTCGTAATAACCGCAGCCTATCCCCATACCAACTGCCGCAGTAAGCCATATTGATGCAGCAGTTGTAATACCACTAATTCCTTTTTCGCTCCTAAAAATAACCCCCGCTCCTATAAAGCCAATACCTACTACCACATTCGATGCAATTCTGTCTGGTGATGTAGTACCGATATATTTAGATAAAATAGTAAATAAAGTAGCACCCAAACAAATTAATATAATTGTTCTAAAACCTGCCGACTTACTCCTTAATTCTCTTTCAATACCTATAGCACCACCTAATAGCAGTGCCAATAAAAGTTTTGCAATAAGAGTATCGGGTATATTCATTATATAATAATTTATTTGAAATATCTACATTAATAAGAATTACAATAATATTTCAAATTGCAAATAAATTTACAGTTTGAAATATACAAAGAAATCTTTAATAATAAAATTTAATACAAAAACAAAAGTACTACACTTGAAAAACACCCATTTTAAATTCCTTATGTGTTTGGCTGTGATTTGCTGCATTTATGCCTTGCGAAATAACATTTCTTGTTTCTGCCGGGTCAATAATTTCATCAACCCATAATCTGGCAGCTGCATAGTATGGGGAAGTTTGTGTATTATAACGCTCTGTAATTTCGGATAGTAATGTTTTCTCTTTTTCAGGGTCTATTATTTCACCTTTAGCTTTAAGGGCAGCAACTTGTATTTGTAATAAAGTTTTTGCTGCTTGTTCGCCACCCATAACAGCTATTCTTGCATTAGGCCATGCATAAATAAATCTTGGGTCGTAAGCTTTACCACACATGGCATAGTTACCTGCACCATAAGAATTACCAATTACTATGGTAATTTTAGGTACTACGGAATTTGCAACGGCATTTACCAATTTGGCACCATCTTTAATAATACCGGATTGTTCGCTGCGGCTACCCACCATAAAGCCTGTAACGTCTTGCAAAAACACTAATGGTATTTTTTTTTGGTTACAATTCATAATAAAACGAGCGGCTTTGTCTGCACTGTCATTATAAATAACACCACCCATTTGCATTTCTCCCTTTCCACTTTTTACAATTTTCCTTTGGTTGGCAACAATACCTACAGCCCAACCATCTACCCTCGCATATCCACATACAATTGTTTTACCATAATCCTCCTTAAACTCATCAAATTCAGATTTATCAACAAAACATTTAATAACATCAACCACATCAAATTGCTTATTGTTAAGCATACTTATCATTCCATAAATATCTTTTGCATCAAATAAGGGTATTTCCGGCTTTGTTCTACTATAGCCTTGCAGAGGTTGCTCCCCTATTTTATCAATAATTCTGCGAACCTGGTCTATACATTCTTGTTCAGTATCAAATTTATAGTCTGCAATACCACTCACTTCCGTATGCATTTTAGCACCACCAAGAGCCTGTAAATCAGCATCTTCGCCAATAGCAGCTTTTACAAGGTATGGACCTGCAAGAAAAATAGAACCGTTGCCTTCTACCATCAAGGTCTCATCGCTCATAATAGGTAAATAAGCACCACCTGCCACACAACTACCCATAACAGCAGCAATTTGTGTAATACCCATAGCACTCATTTGTGCATTATTTCTAAATATTCTACCAAAATGTTCTTTATCGGGGAATATTTCATCTTGCATAGGTAAATAAACACCTGCACTATCTACTAAATAGATGATTGGCAAATGATTTTCCATTGCAATTTCTTGCATACGCAAATTTTTCTTTCCTGTAATAGGGAACCACGCACCTGCTTTAACGGTATTGTCGTTAGCAACTATAACACATTGTCTGCCACAAACATAGCCCAAACCAGCTACAGTACCACCGGCAGGACAACCACCATGTTCTTGATACATTTCATAACCTGCAAACGAACCTATTTCAGAAAAAACACTCCCTTTATCAATCAAATATTGTATTCTTTCTCTTGGTGTAAGTTTTCCCTTTTCATGTGCCTTTTCTATACTTTTTTTTCCTCCACCCAATGCTACTACACCATGTCTTTGTTTCAATTGGCTAATTGCCAATCGCATTGCATCATCATTTTTATTAGTTTCTAAATTCATATATTATGAGTTGGCTTTTTTATTTTACTGTAAACTTACTATCTTTTAACAGAATTCAGGTAATAAAAAAAGAAAAATAAACCAATAAACATCGCACTTTGCAACTATTCTATATAAAACAAACATTATTAATATAATTAAGATTAATATACTGATTAATGTCATTATATTTCCTGATTTCAGTCATTTAAAAATGTTATATCTATTAATAGTTTTGACAAAAAAAATATGCAAATTATTATTTGTCTTGATTATTCTTCTTTCACTGATAAGTTTCTTTCTACTATTCAATCTATCTTGAAATCTTTTAAAGATTATGAGGTATCAATAATACATATTATCGATGAAATGTTCTTTTCTTATGGTAATGGTAATGGTGTTGAGCAACAAGAAGAGGTAATGACTGATGGTAAATATTTAAAACAATTATCTTTAAAATACTTGGGTAATAAAATAAATTATATTGAAGAATATGGCTTACCCAGACAAAAAATAGATGAAATATTGGAACAGTCTCAATATGATTTACTTATAATAGGTAGCCATAGTACAAGCATCTATAATTCTACATTATTGGGTAGTGTTGCTAAACATTTACTTAGAACGAGTACTAAACCGGTTTTGGTTATTCCTAAAGAAGCAATAAAATAGGCAATAGTCAATTATTTTCGCTTAGGGAAATTAAAAAAGATGCTACTTAATAGTGGTAGTGTAAATATTATCAATGTACCTAAAGATGTAGCCACATCTACAGTATTACTTTCCAAGAATAAAGATAAAGCTGATTCACGGGAAAAATGTGTTATTACAGATATAGTTAACTTTATGCCTAATAAACAAATAACCAAATAAGCACATCCTTCAAGAAATGTGTATTTTTCCATTAATTTCACAAAAATCTGTGCTACAAACCGCATAGCCAGAATACCAATAAAAACACCGCATATTATTAATATTATATTTTTAGAAAACGCAACTGCGGCAAACACATTATCAATAGAAAAAGCTAAATCCATTAGTTCTATTGATAATATTGATGCCCATAAAACCCCTATTTTGCCAACCGTAGCTTTAAATAGCCAATTAGTTTCTTCCTTATTTTTTTTAGCTTTCGTATTCCTGTATTTTCCTATCCACCATTTATAAACTAAGAATAATAGATAAATACCACCAATTGGCTTTAACCACCAAATACGCACCAGTAAAGAAGCAAAAATTAAACTGAGCCCCCTAAATAAATAGGCACCTATAATACCATAACTTAAAGCCTTTTTACGTTGCTTGGCAGGCAAATCCATTACCATTGTAGCTAACACAGCAGCATTATCAACTGATAATAGACTTTCAATAATTATTAAATTACCTATAACAAATAAGGATGCAACCGGGTTATTAAAAATGTCTGCAACAAGCACTTGAATTCCACTAAAATCAATATTCATTATATATACTTCTATTCAACTATATGATTGTAAAATTACTATTTATCCAATGCTTTAACTTGCTCGTAAAACACTTTTATATCGGGGCGGTTAGGTAACATTTTTACTGCATTTACAAGTGCTAAAACGGCATCGTGATAATTACTCTTAATAAAATAATTATGTCCTAAATTATACCACATTTCACCTACATTCGGATTTGCCTCAACACCTCTTTTATAACAATATATAGATGAGTCTAACTGGTTGGATTGTTCGTATTTATTACCCATAGCAAAAAAATATTTTGATGCTATTTCTAAATATCGGTCCAGATTTACTTGTTGTGGTGTATATTTTCTCACTGTGTCCCAGTCTGTTAGTGCCTTACCCTGATAACCCATATTAAACTCACATAAGCCCCTATTTAAATAGGCAAAATAATGCTGCGGGTCTATTTCTATTGTTTTAGAAAAATAATAGATAGCTTTATCAAACCATCCTTTTCTTTCTTGCCCCTCCCCTACTTTTTTTGCCAACATCATACAAGCAGCACCTGCATTTACATTTATTAAAAAACTATTGGGTGCTTTTTTAACGTCTGTTAAAAAGAGTGTATTATTATTTTTCCAATCCGGATTGCGAGACATGGTTAAATAAGCAAATATTATTGTAAGACAACTCATAAATACTACCAAAACAGTTGCCCCTGTTTTTTTAGAATTAATGCGATTAATACCTATATATAATAGCCACGCAATAAGCATACAAAAACCAATAGAAGAATGATAGATAAGCCTTTCGCCCATTGGCGCCCCTATATTAAAAAATATATTAGATACCAAAGCAAGATTTATTAAATAAAAAGCAATTGCAAAACCTGCAAAATGTTTTCTTATAATCAAAATAACCATAGCTGCCAGCAAACTTAGATGTACTAAAAGTGATAACCAAAATAGCGGATTAGTAAGGTCGGTATAAGGTATTTGCTTATAAGAATAATCTGCAATTAATGGTTGCGGAATAAAAAGCAACTTTATATAATTAAATAAAACAGTTATTTCAGAAGCAAACTTTTGAACACCCGTAGCAAGAAAATAGGGATTATTCATTATGTTCTTTTCGGCCTCCGCACCCTCGTAACTAATAGTGGGCAGCCTTAATAATATATATAATGCAAAAGGAATAAGAAACGGCAATGTACTTAGCAGACTACTTTTTATATTTTGTTTATTAAAAATATAAAAAGACAGTGGTACTAATAATAGTAATGTAGCTGCATATTCTTTTGATAATAAAGCTAAAAAATAAAAAAAACATGCCCATATTATATCCGTTATTTTCTTGTTTTCTTTATAATTAAATGCTTTTATAAATGTAAGAGAGATAAATAGTACCGATAAAATCTCATCTCTACTTTTTACATTTGCTACCACTTCAGTATGTATTGGGTGGATTGCAAATAATAATACGGCTAAAAAAGCAACAATTGGTTTATCCGGAAAAACGACCTTTCTTAAAAATTGCAATAAAAAGATTAATGAAATAATATATAAAACAATATTTATGAAATGCCGTACCTGCATATCAAAAACAAGTTTTTTTTCAAGTTCAGGGCTTCTGTCGGCAGCCATATTGCCTTTATTTGCATTATCTTCATCTGTAATACCTAATAGTTGTTGCTCAATAGCAAACGTAATAAGCGACAAAGGTCTATAACGACCGCCTGCTAGTTGATTACTCCCATTTCTGTGTTCCAGATAACTTTGGTAGGCATCATGTGTCATTATATCTCCTATGCCTTCAAAACCTTTCTGCACATAGGTATTGTCAACAATTGCCATCATGTCGTCAAACGCATATTGATTGGGAATAGAATTTGCATAAAAAATAAAACCGATTATAGCCAATAGAATAGCCTGTGTGCGAAAAAGATAGATAGAATACTTGGGTAATGAAGCTGCTGTATTTACTTTTTTGGGTGTTTCTTTTATTGCTTCTTTTTTATTACCTTTTTCTTTTACTGCCATGCAATTAATTTATAAGGGTTAAAAATAAGCAATCTACAGGATTCCTGAAAAAATAAAATAAGTTTAGAGTTATTTTGCTACAAATATTAAATATTTCGGAAAATGGTAATTATTTAAGCTCAATAAAATTAATTCCGAATGTCTGATATTCCACTATGAATTGAGAATGAATTCCTTATATGAAGACAATTACTTGAAAAAGCTAAATGATATTGAAGGATTTTTTTAGAACAAATAATAACCTTACCTACTATTATATACTATCTCATGCTTTGTTTCATTTCAAATAGCTTTAGGTCTATTAATTACATTTAAAGAAAGGGCTATATTCTTACTACTTGATACCCTTATCAGAACTCAAGTTAGATTGTATTGCAATTATAGTTTCTATTTGAGTTATCAAATTTTTTGCGGGTTCTAATAAATCAGTTACCTCATTTGCATCAAATTCAAAATAATCTACATAATCACCAGATTGCCTCATATCAAAAACAATTGATTAAAACTTACCGACATCTTTTGTTATTTTTCCGGTATTTATAAAATGGAGACCAAACATTTGAATAACAACGGAATGTTTTTTAGATTTGATATCACTGTTTGCTAGTAAAGCACTTACAGCCTAAAAGCATGCATACTAAATTCTATTTACTGCAGCATTCCACATTTTATGGTTTATAAGCAATTCTGCTTCAATAATAGTTTTCTTAGCATTATTTAATTTATGGCTTACTAAATTAGCCTTTTCACTATTATTCATAAAATGATGCCCTCATTAATTACATTTTCATAAAATGGTGTACCCATTTGTTTACCTTCCCATTTTTGTTTTGAAAGCAACATAGGACTTATTAAGACACCCCAATCAAACTGTATATCATATAAAGGATAGGATATTCTTACTCTATCATTATAACTTATTTTGTCTTTATCAATAAGAATTAATAAGTCAATATCAGAATCGTCATTAAAATCACCGCGGGCATACGAACCATATAATATCACTGTGGCTTCAGGTTCAACTGTTTTAACAGAATCTTTTATTAATTTAAGTATGTAGTTATAATCCCTCACCAAGCAAAATTACAATAAAAAAAAATCTTGTACTTAATTTTATAAATTGCTATATTTGTTCGTGAAATCAGCAAACTTCTAGTTTTATTCTCACTTTCTGTTGCCCTGCGGAAAATCAGGAAGAACTGATACAACTGGGTATAACTTGGGAAAACGTAATGGGTGTTTGCAATAAAGACGGAGCATCAATACCTGTGGGTACTTTATCCAATAATTTTTATTTACCTACAGATACTCTGTTTAATGGTCAGGCTGCTTTTAATGGTAATAGTGATTCTACAATTGCATCTGTTATTCAATTTTTTTGTGTGTTACCCAAATATGCACATTTACATTCAGGAGTTAATTGTAACTTTTGCGGTGGTCCGGCAATGTTATTGCGTTTCAGGTTTATAAGTGATTCAGTTACAAGCACTAAAGCCGGTTGGCTTATTGATTCCATTTCAGTACGGAGAGACCAATTTGGTATTTCCGTAAAAAAAATAAACGAACCAACACTATTAGCTATTTACCCTAATCCATCAATAGATGGACTATTCAATTTACCTGAAATTGAAAAACAAGAAACATATAAAATTGAGATTTTTGATTTGTTAGGTATTTGTGTTTATCATATAGCATACACAAATTCTTTAGATATACATTTTCTTCAAAATGGATTATACTTTTATAAAATATATAATGAAGTATCTAATTATTCAGGCAAATTGTTGATAACCAAGTGATAGTAGTAATAGAAAATCGCTTATTTGATATTTTATACTTTTATTTTTAATTGTTTGCTAAAAAACAAGTTTTGTACTGACGAATGTCATTATAATGTCATTGCACCCTATCTATCTTTGCAGTGTTAATTCATTATTTAACGAAACAACATTTTTTATGAAACTTAAAAATATAGTATTGCTTAGCTCCTTGTTACTGGGGCTTGTGCCACTAAGCAGAGCACAGATTTCCGGCACACACCACGATTTTAGAAGTGGAGTTGAAGCCGCTTACAACCCAAGTGGCGAAATT
>CAIWXG010000378.1 GCA_903916555.1 uncultured Bacteroidota bacterium | reverse complement strand
TGAAAGAAATGAATATCCCTTACCCTAATTATGGCACTGCTTACACAACAGATGAAGCTATTGAAGTTGCCAAAGAGGTTGGATACCCTGTTTTAGTACGACCATCTTATGTATTAGGTGGGCAGCGAATGCGTATAGTTATTAATGATACCGAACTGGAAAATAGTGTAATAAGTCTCTTAAAGCACTTGCCAAATAATAAAATATTAATTGACCATTTCTTAGACCGTTGTCAAGAAGCAGAAATAGATGCTATTTGTGATGGAGAAACGGTACATATTATGGGCATTATGGAGCATATAGAACCGGCAGGTATTCATAGTGGCGACAGCCATGCAGTATTACCGGTTTTTAATCTTGCACCTTTAGTTGTAGAAGAAATGATACATATAGCTAAGAAAATTGCACTAAAATTAAATGTAATAGGGCTTATTAATATTCAATTTGCAATAAAAGGAACAAAAGTATATGTAATAGAAGCGAACCCAAGAGCAAGCAGAACAACTCCGTTTATTGCAAAAGCATACAATATACCTTATTTAAATATTGCAACAAAAGTAATGCTTGGCGAGCTTAAACTAAAAGATTTACTAATAGAAAATAAATTAGATGGGTATGCTGTAAAAGAACCTATTTTTAGTTTTAATAAATTCCCTAATGTAAATAAAGAATTAGGGCCTGAAATGAAAAGTACCGGAGAAGCAATACGATTTATAAAGAATTTACGAGACCCCTGGTTTCGAAATTTATATAAAGAAAGAAGTATGCACCTTAGCAAGTAAAACATTACATTCAATAAGACCGGACATATTTTTAGCTTGTAATTTATTAATTAGAAAAATTTATCTAAATGAAATTTACTCGGCTTGTGCCAGTTATAATGTTATGTCTTTTTAATAATGTTCACGGTCAAATTGTAATTAATCAATTTACTTACCCTACTACTGTTTTGGGTACAGACAGTTTAAAAATAGCAGAATACAATTCATCTTATCCATCATTTGCACCTGCAATAAATGGAATTTGGGATTTAAGTATATTAACAGATTCTACATCTCCCTTCTTTGCTTGGCGTGTACCTGTGGCATCCTACCAATATGCTGACAGTAATACTTATACCCTTGCCGGCTTTAATTACAAAGGTAATGAACAATTCTCAATAACAAGTTCCGGTCTTACGGCTTATGGAATACAAATACCTAATGCAAAATATAGTATAACATCGCTTACCGGAATACTCACAGATAGCCTTTTTATAGACTCTCAAACAGATTTATATTCTGCATTAAGAAATAAAATTCTTTTTCCTGCTACTTATAATTCCAATTGGACTTCAACCTATAAACAAGATTTGTCCTATCACATTACAAGTTTTTCTTCCGGTTACATAGATACGCCCGGAATTATAAGAACTTACACTACACAGATTGATACAGTAATAGGCTATGGGCAAATGCGTATTAAAGATGCTACCGGAAGCCCTTCTGATTATTTAAATGTATTACAAGTGCACACCATAATAGCAAAAGTTGACAGTTATTTTCTAAATGGAAATCTTGCTGGCGCACTTGTTTTATCTGTATTTAGGGGCTATCAAGGTAAAAAAGATACAGTATATGAAGAAAATTTTTATAGAATTGGAGAAATAACTCCTTTTGCACAAGTAACTTTTAGCGATAATGGCTATTTGCACGTCACTAAGATACTTACACACATGCAAAGATTAGTAAATAATGTTGAAGACAAAAACACTAACAATAATATAGTACTATATCCCAACCCAATTTTAAATAATAATTTTACAATATTTATTCCACCAGATTTAAACTTATGCACCTATAAACTAATTACCATAGATAATAAATTAATAAGTAATGGTAATATAAGTGCTGGAATAAATAAATTGACCATTTCTAATACTAACGGAGTAAAATTATTTTACTTGTATATACTTAAAAATGGCATCATTGTAGATTTTCAAATTCTACAAAACATAATTTAAAGGTCTTTTTTTTAAATTATATCTCCAATAGATTTACACCACGCATTTATCAGTTGTAAAATGATAAGGAAAATTATTTTTTCATAACTTTGTTCTCGCATTTTCATATTATTAATATATTTCAGATGTGAAAATCAATTTAAAAACTACAAATATGACATTAACCCATCAAGTAAAATACATTGCTTTTAATGCCTTAAAAAGTCTTTTTCCTGAAATTGATATTAATAGCGATATGATTACCGTAAATCAAACAAAACCCGATTTTGTTGGTGATTATACAATTGTCTTATTTCCATTTGTAAAACTTCTAAAACAAAAACCGGATATTTTAGGAAAGAATATAGGTAATTATATTATTGAAAACACAACACTTTTTCAAAATTACACGATAGTTAGCGGCTTTCTTAATTTGACTGTAAAAGATGACTATTGGCATCGTTTTTTGGCAAAGCATTTTAACGATGAAAATTACGGCTTAATCGCAAAAATAGATTGCAGAATTATGGTAGAATATTCATCACCGAATACAAATAAACCATTGCATTTTGGGCATTTAAGAAATAATTTTTTAGGAGCATCAGTTTCCGAAATATTGAAAGCGGCAGGAAATGACGTTATTAAAGCAAATTTGGTTAATGACAGAGGAATACATATTTGCAAATCAATGATTGCTTGGATGCGTTATGCTAATGGTGCTACTCCCATTGCTACCGGTATTAAAGGCGACCACTTAGTTGGCGATTATTATGTACTTTTTAATGATGTTTATAAAAAAGAAGTAGCCCAACTAATTGAAGCCGGTAAACCTGAAAAAACAGCGGAAAAAGAAGCACCCATAATGCAAGAAGCACAAGAACTATTACGTAAATGGGAAGCAGGAGATGTAGAGGTACGTAATTTATGGCATACAATGAACGGATGGGTTTATGAAGGTTTTACCAAATCATACAACCGACTCGGCATTACATTCGACAAAATGTATTACGAAAGTGAAACCTATCTTCTTGGAAAAAAAATTATAGAGGAGGGACTTAATAAAGGTATATTATTTAAAAAAGAAGATGGTTCTGTTTGGGTTGATTTAAAAGAAGACGGTTTTGACGAAAAACTTTTGTTACGAGGCGATGGCACTTCGGTATATATTACCCAAGATTTAGGCACAGCAAAATTAAAATACGATGAATTTAATATTAGCCAATCAATATATGTAATTGCTGATGAACAAAATTACCACATTTCTATTTTAAAACTTATACTTAAAAAATTAGGAGAGCCGTGTGCAGAGGGTATTTATCATTTATCTTATGGTATGGTGGAACTGCCAACCGGCAAAATGAAAAGCAGAGAAGGAACAGTGGTTGATGCAGATGATATGGTAGATGAAATGATTGCACTTGCAAAAGAACAAACAGAAACTGCCGGTAAAACAGAAGGTTTTACACCCAAAGAACTTGCTGATTTATATGAAACGATTGGTTTAGGGGCTCTTAAATTTTATCTTTTGAGAGTTGACCCAAAGAAAAAAATGATTTTTAATCCTAAAGAATCTATAGACTTGCATGGTTTTACAGCAACTTTTATTCAGTATGCCCATGCACGCATTTGCTCTATTTTAAAAAAAGAAAATATCCCACTTTCTCTTGATAGCAATCAGTTTGCAAACTTCAAGCCTACCTTACCTATCGAAAAATTAGAAAAGGAAATAATCTCTTTATTAGAACAATATCCAAATATTTTAGCTGAATCTGCAAAAGAATTCAATCCTTCAACTATTTGTAATTATTGTTTTTTGCTTGCACAAACATTCAATTCTTTTTATGATATACATAGCATATCCAAAGCAGAAAATGAAGAGAAAAAGCAATTGCGCTTAATGATAATAATAATGACAGCAACTACATTAAAAAATGGAATGAACCTATTAGGCATTAAAGTACCCAATAAAATGTAAAACCTATATCAACAAGCAACAGAATTTCAGTTATGCACGATTACAACCTTTTTAGTTTGTATCATTTTATCTGTTTGTATTACAAGTAAGTACTCACCTGCGCTCAAATCTTTTGACAATATAGTATAATTATTTTTATTTGGCTCCGTAGTTATAGAAGAAATTAGATTTCCTGCCATATTAAATAAAGATATAGTTCCATTATTTGTGTTAGGGACTAAAACAATGTCTATTATATTATTTGCCGGATTGGGGTAGATTGCAACAAGCGGTAATTGTGTTTCTTTTACACCGGCAGTTAAAGTATCCATATCATAAATAAAAAAATCATCAAGCCCACCAACTGTGGTGCTTTGTCCGTTATTTGCCCAATTAGATAATACGGAGTCTGAAGCCTGAAACTTGATTCTGAATTTGTTTGAAGTTGGCAGATAAGAATGTAATTGAAACATTCTTCTACGCCAATTAACATCAGACTGGTAGGTTCTTTCAATAGTATGCCACACACCTGTACCATTGTCTTGAATCATAACTACCCATGGGTCATTTTTAAAATTGGAGCCCTGGTCGTTAGAAAACCAACGATAGTAAGAAACAACCGGATATTGAAAACCACTAATGTCGAATAAAGGTGATACTACTGTGCTTGTGCCATTAGCAACTCCTTGTCCTAAAAATCCTGATGTACCACTACCTGTAACTAAGCATTTACCTATACCCGAAGTATGGTCGCCACCCGGCCAAGCTGTTAAAAAAATATTTGGTGAAGGAACAACATCCTGCCAAGTACCTGCTGTCGCATCATCGCCAGAATTGCCACCTATTCCCCATCCTGTTGTTGCAGTTTCAAAATGAGTGCTGTCAATAGCACCCATACCAACACCAAATTGGTAAGGAATACTAGACTGATAAGGTGGGTTATTAGGATTGCATGTAATTGGGAAATAAGCATTATCAATATTCAAACTATCGTGTACTGTAAAATAATATGCTACAACTGTACCATAAGTTTGTGCAGGTAGTATTGCTGTAAAATTAAAGCCGGCATTTGTCATTAAGATACTATGCCATATACCGGTATCATTTATTCTGTAATTCAAACTTAAATCATGAAAATATTCCGGACGAGAAATTGATAAGTTTGCACTCACAGTTATGGGTACATTAAAATGTTGATTTTTTAATTCTGAATGTGTAAGAGTCGCATCCCCCTCCATATAAATACCATGCCGCGCAAATGCTGCAACAATTTGTGCATAGTGTGGCGTACCATTAAATAAGTTGCCGTCATTATCGTCTGCCATTAAAGCATCTATTAATATAGTTTGGTATATTGCCCCTTCTGTTCCTGTTGGACCATCGGGTACATCGAAATACACATCGGTAAATAATTTAGTCATAGAATCAACACTGCCTAAATTTATTCCTACATCCCACCAAGTACCGGCTATTATTTGTCCGTTTTGATGCACATCGGCAAAAAAAGTAGTATTTAAGTCTATCGGATATACTTGGGGTGTCATATCGTATCTTCTTATAAAGCCACCATAACCTGTAAATGCATTTGCTGCTAATACTGCACTATGCGTAATACTTAATGCCCATATATCTGAAAGTGCTTCATTAAGAGAACCATTTACAATAGTGGAAGAAGTAATATCTGTATAAAAATGATCGGAAATACCATGTCCATATTCATGATAAATTACATCTCCAAAAGTAGCAAATGAATTACAGCCACTTCCTGCTGCATAAAAATTTATAGATGTACCGTTGTAAAATGCATTGCAAGTACCGCCAATCTCATCTACAAAAGTAGGTAACGAAAAATCCATACCTGTAAAAGCAGGAAAATAACCTTTCATAAAATTATGTACCCTGTTTACATGATAAAATGCGTTAACATGCCTTTCGCTTGATGGAGCAGTTACAGGATAAGTAAATACGGTTCCGGTAGTTGTTACCGTATCAAAAAATGCCGGATTAAGACCTGTCGAAGAATCAATAACAGTTGACCATTTGCCTTGTAATGGTATTAAAGAGGTTCGTGGTAACGACAGTAACGTATCTCTTGCAAAACCGGTAGTATCCGTATAAATAGTATCGGCACCGTTTGCAATTTGCAATTCGGGTAATGCCTCTAAAGTAGGCGGATTCAGCATGCCGTTTTTATAAACAACGCCTTTAACAGTAACATCATAAGCTGTTTCTTTAACTTCATTTGTACGATAAATAATTCTACTACTTATGGCATCAACATATCCGGTGAGCTTTAACGGTACACTACCTTGCATTGTGCCTACAATTATAAACTGCCAGGCAGGGTGCAGTTCGTAGCCCTTTGTATCAGGTATTGGGAACCAAAACCAATTTTCATTAATTTGTGTACTTGTAATAGTACAATCACTTAATTCACTTAAAGCTATTTTTTTAGCTTCGTCTGCATTTATTTTTGGTATTGTCTTTTTAGTTGGGCTGCCATAATTTTTAGCTTGTATTCTTAATAATCCTCCATCTTTTGCAAATCGGAATCCCATTTTCGCAAATACTACCTCATGCCCGTTTACTACCTGTTTATAATTTACATAAGCAGCTTTAGGTGCTTGTATATTACTTACCTTTACCCATTCTGTTTTATTAAAACCGAGTTTATTCAATTTAATATCAAAACAGCTTTGTGATTTTTCTACTAAATTACCACCATTTAATGTTATGGAATTACCATAAATGTCGTTTAAAGCACCATTTAATTTATCGCATGTTACAGACCACCCCGGAAACTGTGCTTTAGCAATTTTTTTGGTCTTTGCAATAGCACTACTATTTAGTGCCATTGTTTGGTAAGTACTAAATACAGATACCTCAAGTACTTTCTTTTTACTTTGGGCAATACTACATACAGAAGAAAGAATTATAGATGTACATAGTATAATTACTGAAGTTATTTTTAAAAATTTCATTTGCTATAGATTGAAGATGTTAAAAATAATTATTTTTTTACAATAATCAAAATAAATCAAATGAAGCTATGAAAAAATAGATGGCAGCATTAAAAAAGCAACTAAAATATTCTATCTTTTATAATTAATTGCAATAATATTTTATATACTAAACTAACGCAATAAGTCATAAAAATTAATCCTGAAGGTCTGCCTGTACATGCATTCGGGAGATTAAAAAAGGAACATTTACTTTTTTTGCAAACTAATTAGTAACGAGCTATCTTAATCTATCAATTGATTTAACCAATTTCTCATCCTTATTAATGCCCGAAATAGCAAGAAATAGAAAGACAATTGAAAAAGCAGGCAACAAAGAACCTATCATATAAGTACCGCTGATAGGCATAGGTTTTAATGGCTTTTCCATCTGTTCCCTAAGTAGTATTGTACCAATAAAAAGTAAATTGATAATTATTGAAATAATACTAATCCTTTTTTGCTTTTTACGGTTCTTAAACATAAAGATAGCAACTAAAGGGAGTATAGTACTTATCAAAACAATTAGTAAAGACATGTAATTATCATTTACACGTAATAATTTGGGGCTTATGGAGGTAGTGGCATCAAACTGCCACTTATACAAATCAAAGTATAAGGTACCGGCACAAAATATGCCTGCCAAAAAAAGCCATAACGATTGAATTCTTTGTATCATCTAAAACTAATTATTATTTTATTTTCTCACTACCAAAATAGGGCTGCAATGCAAGCGGAATATTAATACCGTCATTGGTTTGATAATTTTCCATTAAAGAAGCCATAATACGGGGTAGTGCCAATGAGCTGCCATTTAATGTATGCACTAATTGTGTTTTACCGGTGCCTTCTTTAAATCTAATCTTCATTCTGTTTGCTTGAAACACTTCAAAATTGGATACCGAACTTACCTCTAACCAACGTTCTTGAGCAGCACTATATACTTCAAAATCGTAGGTTAGTGCAGATGCAAAACTCATATCACCACCACATAAACGCAATATTCTATAGGGCAAACCTAATAACTGTAATAAGTTTTCTACATGTGCTACCATACCATCTAGCACATTATAACTATTTTCAGGTTGTGTTAATTGTACAATTTCTACTTTGTCAAATTGATGCACCCTGTTTAAACCTCTTACATCTTTACCATAAGACCCTGCTTCTCTGCGGAAACAAGGTGTGTAAGCAGTCATTTTTACCGGCAGGTCTTGTTCGGCAATAATAGTATCTCTATAAATATTAGTAACTGGCACTTCGGCAGTTGGTATTAAATAAAAACCTTCTTCTTTTGTTACATACATCTGCCCTTCTTTATCTGGTAATTGCCCTGTACCATAAGCAGTGGCTTCGTTTACCATATAAGGCGGATAATATTCTTTATAGCCTGCCTTAATATTATACTCTAAAAAAAATTGTATTAAAGCCCTCTGTAATCTAGCGCCTTGCCCCATATAAACAGGGAAACCACTACCGGTTAATTTCGTACCTAATTCAAAATCTATTAGTCCGTATTTAGCAGCTAATTCCCAATGTGGTAGTTTGCCTGCACCAAGTTCGGGAATTATTCCTCCAGTTTTTATAATTTCATTCTCTTCAGGGGTTTTGCCAAAAGGTACAGTACTATGCGGCAAATTTGGCAAAACTATAATAGCATCAAATTGTTCTTTTTCAAGTACTGTTAATTGGTTAGTAATTTCTTTTGCTTTTTCTTTATTCTGTGCTACGTTATTTTTTAATTCTTCGGCTTCCCCTTTCTTACCGGCAGCCATTAAATTACCAATATTTTTTGATGCAGCATTTACTGCGGCAGAAATAGTATCGTTTTCTACTTGCAGTTTTCTACGCTGCTCATCTATATTAATGATTTTATCTACAAGGTCTAAATCTTTAAAATTCTTTTTCTTCAAACCGTCAAGAATCAATTCTCTATTCTGTCTAAACAATTGTATAGGCAACATACATTTTATAATTTACGGAACAAAGATAGAATAATTGAAACGATTTGCAGAAGTCTTTACTAATGACTTGCGAAAACCTTATTTTTTCATATACTTATTTAATATCTCCACAGTTAGCGGTTTGCTAAAATACTCTAATACGCTCTTGTATTGTTTCGTCCTGTCTATATCTTCATTATCAATAGAAGATGATAGAATTATAATCGGTGCATTTAATTCAGAAATATGATATTCGTCTAAAAAATCCCAACCAGATTTTTCGGTAGGGAAGTTAAGGTCTAAAAAAATAATACGATTGCTGTAAGGTTGTATTTTCAAATAATTAATAGCAGGTTCTACACTTTCAAATACACGGATAGGTGTATGTGGCATAAACATGGTAATAATCTGCTTATGTATTAGATTCGTTAGTTGGTCATCATCAATAAGGCATATTTCTTTTATTTCATCTATTTCTTGTAATTTATCATTTAGTGTTTTGCCGGTTTCCTGTATGTTTAAATTTGAATTAATTTCTGATATAATATAGTTAATTTTATTTAATGGTGCTTCTATGTGGTTAAACAACGAACGAAAATCTTCTATTGTGTTTTGTGCCGATTTCCCTAAATTGAATAATAACATTATTTTAGAAAATTCATGTCTCAAATCGTGTGATGTAATAAATGAGAACTGCTTTATTTTTTCATTTTTTTGTTTTATTGCTATCTCATCTATCTTTCTTTTGGTTATATCCATTTCAATAGCCATATACCCTTCCGGTTCACCATTTTTAAAAATAGGCTCTATTTTTAGGTCAACCCAAAATTTACGTCCGCTTTTACTATAGTTAAGTATTTCTACCCTCGTTATTTCGCGTGTTTTTATTGCCTCATGCAATATTTCCATTGTTTCTATGCTTGTTTCAGGTCCATAAACAAGCGGTCCGGGCTTTTTACCACAAGCTTCTTCAAGCGTATATTCTGTTATTTTTGTAAAAGCTTGGTTTACCCATGTAATACAACCATTTACATCTGTAAGCACTAAAATATTACTTGTTTTATTCAATATTCCTGATAGTCGTATAGATTCATTAAGTGCTTCTTCTAATTCTATGTTTTTTTCTTCTAACTGTTTATAATAGTATTTTAAATCAGTAATATCAACCCCATTGCCCAAAAAGCCTTGAAAAATACCCAAATTATCTATTTGGGGTATGCCGTTCATTTTAATCCATCTGTATTCACCGTCATGTCTTCGCATCCTGAATTCAAAATTAATCTCCGCTTTATAGATTAATCCCCTATGCATACCAATAGTTACTTTCTGCAAATCATCGGGGTGAACTAAAGAAATCCAATCAATTTCAATTAATTCCTCGAAGCTTAAACCCGAAAAATTAATAAATGTTTTGTTGAAAAACGTGCGTTCCAATTTTTCATTAACAGTCCAAATAAACATGGGAGAGTTATCGGAAATTAAATGAAATTTCTTTTCGCTATCAATTAATTGTTCTCGTCTTATTTTACATGATGTTACATCATGTATAAATACAGACATACCTTCTGATGTAGGATAAGCAGATACAAATAACCATTTATTTAATGTGGGTAAAAACTCTTCAAATTCAATACTTATTT
>CAIWXG010000377.1 GCA_903916555.1 uncultured Bacteroidota bacterium | reverse complement strand
TTCTTGCCTTAGATAGCTATGTGCCTACTTTGTAAGTAATTTATATCCTTTATGAAAAAAAATATTTACTAATTTATTTGGGTAAATTAAAAATTATTCGTAATTTCGCATACACTGAGGAATGAACCTGAGCTGTAACAATAATTGTAAATTATTATTTGCAATGATACATTTTTTTTTGATAGTTGCAATTGTATTTGCAAATAATATATTGTTTTTTATTTGCAAATAAATTTAAGTATCATTATTTATATTACATATTTATAATTTACAAATTTAAATTAAACCACTAATAATAAAAGAATAACGATTTGAAATAATTTTAATTTATAAACCAATTAATCAAATCGTTCAGTTCATTATTGTTAATATTGTGTCCTTCATTATATTCTTTATAAGTGGTTTTTATCCCTTTTCCCAAAAGAAATACATTGGCATCTTTTGCATATTTAATGTTTAATACTTCGTCGTTTGTGCCATGAGCTATAAAAACGTTTAAATGTTTTAGTTGTGCATTTGTAACAATATTGGGTTTAACCTCATCAAGCAGCCTACCGCTAAGTATGGCTATACCTTTTACAATGTCAGGCTTAGTTAAGCCTACACTGTAACTCATAATAGCACCTTGACTAAAACCACATAAATAGACCTGATTAGCATCAAAAGATTCTATATTTTTTAGTTGCGAAATAAATGTAATAATCATTTTTCTGCTTTCTTCTGCTTGTTCTTTATTAATAATGGGCTTACCGGTTGCAAAATCTACTTGATACCAAGCATAGCTGCCTACACTTAACGTTATGGGTGCTCTTGCCGAAATAACAAGATAGTTATCAGGTAACTTATCTGCAAACGAAAACAAATCGTTTTCGTTACTGCCTACACCATGCAATAGTATTATTAATGGCGGCTTGGCTGTTTTAATTTTAGGTACTCTGGTTATGTAGTGCAACACCGGCTCTGTAGCTTTATTATAAATAGTTTTTGCATTGTTTGTTATCGTAATAAACAAAAATATGAATACTAATAATTGTTTCATTTTTAATATTTTAGACTTATATAAAAATAGACGGTATTAAAAGTAAAGGCTTATTCTTCTTCCTCATAATAGAGTTTATAAAATTTTCTACCGTCTTTATCTATGCCTTGTTCTATTAAATCTTTATTACCATGTATATACACATGGAAATTCTTATCTAATTTAAGTACACTTTTAAATACCCTTGTTTGTTTTTTTACAGCACTTGTAGATATTTCAAAACTATCTGCTATTTCAAAATTATTTTCAGCTTTATACTGCTCATCAAAATTTCTAAAAGATTCAATAAGTCCCTTATCTTGAAAAACAGTTTCTTCAAAATCCTTTTTATCAAAATTATCATTGTTTTTAAAATATTCCAACGACTTATTTAAATAGTCTATTTTGTCTGCTTTTGATACCTCGTATTCTTCTGCTAACTTGTTGGCCACAAAATCTTTTGCAATACTTAAAAATTGTTTTGTCTGTAAAAAATCATTGCTGATTGGCTTTAGTTTCAAAAAATCATCTTTCCAATACTGGGCTTCTTCAGCCTTGCGGGTCGTATCTATAAGAAGAATTTTATAACCACCTTCTTGGTCTGTATTAAAGATAACACAACCTTTATCAGGGCTTTTAATCTCATAACCAAAATCGTGATTAATCTCATAGCTTGCTTTTCGGCTGTTCATTTTTATAAACGGCACATTCGTTTCCGATTTAAAAATACCTATTGCATCCACAACCTCATTATCAATCATTACATTGGTGAAATAAACAATATTCAACTCTCCCTCTTTTATTTTAGGGTGCATAGAATGGTCGTATAATAATTTTGCTATATTTTGTGAAACAGCAATGAAATCACCCATATCTGCAAATAAGCCGGCAACTAATTTATACACATCGTTAAATTCCAGACTTATGGGATGTGTGAAGCTGTAAAACTCCTCCGGTTTTAAGGGCGACAGGAATAATTTTAGCAAATAAGAACACGTAATTGTATCTAAAATTGTTTCTTCATTTGATAAATGATATTTTTCATCATTTAATTTATTCCCAACATGGTGCGTAATTATAGTATCAAGTTCTACTTCCGTAGTATCTAAAATGGTCATTGCTTCATTTTTGCACTAAGGTAACGTTTTGGTAGCAAAAGTATTACGAGGCAAGATAGTTGTAGTGATTTGTATATTGGGTGTGTGGTATTTTCTATTCTAATTATATAAATAAATAGAGTAATGTCTACTTGTATTTATAAGCTAATTCTTTTAATTTTCATACAAATTGAGGTAAATAAATAAAATCCATAGCAGGTATTCATTATAATTGAGAAAGTAAGTCTTCTGTAGATATTGTGTTTAATTTACCCTTTCTGCATTGTTCCATTTCTTTAAAAGCTTGCGTTAGGTCATCAAGTAAACTTATTTTTTTTAAACTATTTTGCAGATTTTCCCATTCTTTTAAAGGAATCTGTACAGCAGTTTTTTTTCTTTTTCGTTTGTTACATATTGCACATTCATAATGGTTATTGTTTAATAAGTAAAGATAAACAAAATTGCGATTATTGTCAGGATAAATAAGGTATTGTATCATTCTATGTTTTAGCATTATACAAAGTTAGTCTTAAAAAACGCATTATTATATATAAATATATACATTAACAAAAATATCATTAATAAAATGCATCTAAAACCAAAAACAAACCATACATTTATAAAAGAAAAAACTTACCTTATGAAAACAAAATTTACAATACTCTTTTTATTGCTTGCAATTGCTGCAAATGCCCAGAAAATAAGGTTTGCAAAACATGGAAACCATTGGGCTTCAACTGGCTATCATTTCATTAATAATTTTCATAGATGTATTAGTTTTGGCGGTGATACTATTTATAACGGGAAAACCTATTTACAAAGTATTATAACCGGTTTTAGCACACCAAATCTTTTAATAAGAGAAGATACAAATGCAGGCATAGTATATTATTGCAATCCGTTTAGTCCTTCTGATCCCTTATCTGATACCTTAGATCACGTACTTTATAATTACAATTTACATATCGGAGATACTATTAGGTATCATATTGATTACGCAACGTTTGTAACAGATACACTAATAGGCATAGATTCTGTTCGTATTAATGGAGCATATCATAAACAATTTAGTTTCTTGCGAACACAAGATTTACCCGGTGCTTCCAGTTTGTATTACAATGTTTTAGAGGGTGTAGGCTGTTTAGCATATCCATTTTTTCCGGTAACTTGTGGAAATAATTTTGAATATGGTGAATGTATAGTATGTTTTTCACATTATGAAGTATATCCTGCTATACAATTCCAAACGTTTCAAGATTTCCATACACCAGATACATTTAATAATGTACACTGCATTTATACTGACAGTGTTTCTTGTCCAATTTATCTTAATACTCCAAACCAAATAATACTAAACTTCAATATCAGTCTAAGCCCCAACCCTGCAAATGAACAAATAACCATTAGTAGCAATATCGGTTTTGCAAATAATACTCTGGTTTCTGTTTTTGATTATACAGGCAACTGTGTTTATAAAGCAATGCTACAACCGGGTAAAAAAGAGGAAGAAATGAATACCACACATTGGCTGAATGGGGTGTATATGGTAAATATCCAAAGCAATATGGGGCAATCATCGGTTTGGAAGAAGGTAGTGGTGCTGCATTAGACAATGGATTTTTGATAATCGGATACATACAAGAAAAAAGTCGGAATGTTATATTGTGTATTATAATATAACATTCCGACTTTTTATATATCTAAAAGTACATATTTTCTGTAATACAATTTATACCTCTATTCCATATTTTGTCTTTTTGTATTATTTGCAATTGCAGCAAATGCCTTGCTTGTCTCTGCCAAAAATCTAGCAAATACAACAATTAAAAAACCTTTTACAGGTATTAAAATTAAAGAGAGCAGTAGGTTTTCGCCACCAAAAAAACCACTTAATAAAATATTATCTCCCATACCGCGTCCAAAGTCACCCATATTGCCCATCATATTGCCTTGGTCAAATAACTTACCTACAAGGGCTACGCCAATACCTACTATTGTAAGCCAAGTGCCTAACCATTCGCCAAGAGTTTGTATAAAATTTGCAAAAACCGGAGTAGCTACAAATTCTGCATTTTCAGCAGAAGTATCCTTTATTTTTGATTTCCTATCCCACCAAAGTTGAAAACTTATCCAACTTGCAAATGTAATTATCAACCATAGCATAAAGAAGGCTAAAATATACTTACCATCTGCTTTAAAAATATTTTCTTTAATGGCAAAGTAGAGTAAAAACAAGGGCAATATTAAATTTACAATTGCTATTATTGCATATAGCCAGCCAAATGGCTTACGGAAGAAATTGCCACTATCAATGAAATTAAGAAATGGCTTGCTGAATGTGAAAAATTTGTTGCTCATAATTTTGTGTGTTTTAAATTGTTTTAGTTATCACAAATATAATTTTGTTATAAATACACAGTTAATTATTTTTGATGTATTTTACATTGTTTTTTGATGTATTTTACATAATATTCATGTATGTTACATTATTTAATGTATTATTAATTATTTTTTTATTATTTTTACTCAAAATATTTAAATTATTAATTCACAACACTTTTTTATTTAAGCTAAAAATTTATACTCATTTATGCATAATATTTTGTTATATGTCTAAATCATTTAATAATACAGGCACAAATATTGGAAATAAAATTAGACTAATAAGAGAACTTAGGGGGCTGAAACAATGTAACTTAGCAACTTTAATAAACGAAAAACAACAAATAATTTCTAAGATAGAATTAAGTGATGATATTGATTTTGAAAAGTTGGTGAAAATTGCAAACGCTTTAGATGTAAAAGTAGAAACAATAATGAATTTTGATGAAAATGACCTGCTCAGTTATTCTTGTATAGAAAAAGTAACTGAGTTTAAAACAAAAAATATTGCAATAGATAATACACTTAATCCCTTAGAAAAGATTATTGAATTGTATGAAAGATTGCTTAATGCCGAACGTAAAAAAAATGAAATTTTAGAATCTATTTTAAGAGAAAAAGGATTATTAAAATAAATAATTATTATTTTTTTGCTACTGCTTACTCATTCATAGCTTCCTTTTTTCTTCTGTCTGCTGCTGTTCTGTCGCTAATTTTTACAGATATTTCAAAAAGAAGAAATAAGGGTATAAAAACCAATAAACAACTAAACAAATCGGGTGGGGTAATAATTTCAGATATAATAAAAAGTATAAGTATAGATACTCTTCGTTGTTTACGCAATATTTCGGGGGTAAGTATGCCTATTCGCGAAAGGAAAAATACAAAAACCGGTAGTTCAAATACTATTCCCATAGCTAAGGTTAAATTACTCATGGTTTCGTAATAGCTATCCATGGTTGTTATATTTTTAACTAATGGGCTTAATTTATAATTGCCGAAAAAATTAATAGTATAAGGTATTACAATATAATAAGAGAAAATAACACCTGAAAAAAACAAAATAGAACACCAAAAAACACCGCCTTTAGCATATTTTACTTCTATAGGTTTTAGGGCAGGTTTCACAAATCGCCATAATTCCCATAAAATAAATGGAAATGCAATAATAAAACCCAGCATTAAAGAAATAGACATACCCATCATAAACTGACCTGCTACCGATGTGTTTTGGAACTCCATATTTACTTTGCCTAAACAAAAGGCATCTATATGTAGGAACTTACCCAAGCTGCAAAAAAACTTGTAAGAGATAAATTCATTGTGTGCCGGTCCTAAAATTATTTTATCTACTATCCATTCTACATTTATAAAAATAGCTATTGCACCTATTAATATAGCTGCAACCGACCTTATAATATGCCAACGCAAATCTTCCACATGGTCTAAAAAATTCATTTCACCCTGGGGATTATTGTTTCTTTTATTCAGTAAATTTTTAAAAATGCTCACACTTTATAAAAATAATATTATTAAATTAATTTCTTCTATGAATTTATATTTCTAAAATATATACATATAAATTCTTTCTCTTTTTGCTGCAAATGTACTTAAAATCAAGGGGTTTTTTTTATACACAATGCCATAAAATAAAAGCTGCTCAAATTTGATGCAGCTTTTATTTTATGGCATTAATAATTTCAATTACTCGGCAATAACTTCAAATTCTATTTCAACTATGTTGTCTTTACCAAAGTCGATATTAGCTTTATAAGTACCGGCTTCTTTTACATCATCTACGATAGTAATTCGGCGGCGGTCTATTTCGTAACCTTTTTGTTCACGAATAGCTCTTGCTATTTGAATAGCCGTAACCGAACCGAAAATCTTGCCACTGATACCTATTTTAGCACCAACTTTAATTGTGCCTTCTTTAAGTACATCAATAACATGATTTATTTCAGCCATTAATTTATCTTCTTTCTTTTGTTTTTGTTTGCGGCGTTCTTCCATTATTTTAGTATTGGAATAACTGGCTTCAATAGCCATTTTGCCGGGTATTAGGTAATTGCGGGCATAACCGGGTTTTACCTCTACTAATTCATGGGCAGAACCCAAATTATCAACGTCTTTTATAAGAATTATTTGCATGATTATTTTACTTTAAAAGGTCAGTAACATAAGGTAATAAAGCCATTTGGCGGGCTTTTTTAATTGCCTGCGCTACTTTACGCTGATATTTCAGCGAGTTTCCGGTTATACGTCTTGGTAACATTTTACCTTGCTCATTAAGAAATTTCTTAAGGAATTCTCCGTCTTTATAATCAATATAACGGATACCCATTTTTTTGAAACGGCAGTATTTTTTCTGACGGTTTTCAATACGGGAAGCGGTTAAAAATTTTATTTCGTTTTGCTTAGCCATTGTTTTTTGTTTTAAGATGCGTTTTCGTGATTAGCTTTTTTATTACGTTTGCGTAGATTATATGCCAAAGCATCTTTATCTATACGAGTAATCATGTGGCGTATTATTTGCTCATCACGGTTCATCTGTATTTCTAATTTTGCATTGGTAGTGGGTAGTGCTTTATACTCCAATACATAATAAATGCCCGTAGTCTTTTTCTCTATCGGGTATGCTAATGAACGAAGACCCCATGGGTCTTGGTGTACAATTTCTCCACCTGCATTAACAATAAAGTCTGTGTACTTTTTTTGAGCATTTTTATAATCATCGTCAGACAAAATAGGTGTGAAGATAATCATCAGCTCGTAATTCTGAAGTGTGCTTTCTGTTGCCATAAATGTTTTTTTACCAATCGTCCGGCAACAACTTAGGGTATTCTATAAATTAGAATAGCCGGACAAATTTGGGATTGCAAAAGTA
>CAIWXG010000376.1 GCA_903916555.1 uncultured Bacteroidota bacterium | reverse complement strand
TAACGTAGTCAATGAAATCTACATTGCTGGTTCATCTGCTGCTACACCTTTTATTGAACAAGCAATTATCAATGATACCTTAGCGGGTACAACTGTTTATAAAATTACTGATTCTGCAGCTTCTGAATTCATATATGTAGGTGTAGTGGGTGCGAACGCATTTAACACTGGTGGTACTTTAAATAGCGTATCACATGCTGGTGAGTATTATATTGTTCACAAACGTGATGGCGGCGGATCTGTTGTTGGTATTCAATCAGCTTTAGGTACTTTGGCTTCTTTTGCAACTGATACAAGTGTTGCTAGTGTATTAGCGACTACTGGTGTGACAGGTACAGCTGCTGCAAATGCTACTCTTGGTACAGTAAGTTTAGCAAAAACAACAGCAACTTCAGCTTTTACTACAACTCCAACTGCTGCTAATTTTAATTTGGCGGACGTTGACGCGGCTCAATTTGAATCGCCTCTTAACTTAGGTGTGGCTGCTGCATCTACTTTAACTTCTAGTTCAATTGCGACTCAAACTTTTGGTTTTGCCGTGACATTACATTTACGTAATGCATTACAAAAAGCTGCGATTGCTGCAGGTACATTAGATGCTACTATTTGTACAACTCCAAGAACATCTGGAACAACTGGTGCAGCAGATGACTTAGAAGATGAAGTTTGTATGCCATCTTTAACTACTGAGCAATTATCTTCAATCTGGGCTGATAACCGTTTAGCTGATTGGGGTCAATTAAGATACGGCAATACATCAAGTGCTCAAAACATTTGGACAAATGCAGATGCAGCTGATAAACCAAGTGCTAGAAACGTACATCTTTGTTCACGTACTGCTGGTTCAGGTTCATTGGCTATTACAAACGTAGTATTTGAAAATGCTCCATGTACTGGTGCTAATGAAGCGATTCAAGCAAGTACTACTAAAAACAATATCACTGCTGAATCTGGTATTAACAAAGCTTATCATTCAATGAATGCTCAAGGTGATGTTGAAAGTTGTTTAGTAGGTTTGGATGCGGGTACTACATCAGGTAACTTTACAGGTGCTAACACTCCAACTTCATTCCGTTGGGCAATTGGTATCTTAAATTCAGAAAAAAATAATACACTTTCTAAGGCTTATCGTTTCATCAAAATTGACGGTTATTCACCAGCTGCTCATAACGTTGCTGAAGGTAAATATAAATTCTGGTCTGAATTATCAACTATTGGTACAGTAGCTTCTGATGATTTGACTGTAGATTTATTGGCTAACGTGCAAAATGCAACGCAAATTCAAACATTAAATCAAACTAATGCTAACTTTGGTATTACTGGTTATTTAGGAACTGCTAATAATCCTGCTTACGTACCTACTTATAATGCTGCAATTAATGGCTTAGCCAATGCAGCATTTGATGCAGCACGTCCTATTAATCCATTTACACATGACGTTGCTAACGGTGGTTCTGGTAACCATTGCCGCGTTGCAACAATCCCAAGTGGAACAAAAGCATTACCCGTTTTAAAATAAGCTTTAAAGCTTAATTTAATGTAAAGGATTACTGCATAAGATTAAAAACCAATCGTCGAAAGGCGGTTGGTTTTTTTTTGTTTAAAATTTGAGTTATAATGATCATGTTTATATACACAGATAATTGTCACGAAATCTTAACTTTACTCAAATATAATGGTATGTAATAAGCTTTATAATTAAAGTTTTTACATAGTCAATCAAAACGAATCAACACGCATGCAATTAAATTTTAATAAACAGAACCTTACATGGGTATTGGTTTTAGGGACAGGCCTAAGTTTCAATTCAGTTAGTGTCAATGCTCAAGAATCTGTATCACAAGATACTAGCGATACTTCTGCTGAGTCTGCGCCCCCATCCACTCAAGCGCAGCCATCAACGTTTGATTTGTTTGAATTGCGTGTTAAAGGCAATACAAAATTAGAAAAAAACCAGTTAGAACGCACGTTATATCCTTTCTTAGGGCCGAAAAAAAGTATTGATAATGTGGATTTAGCTAGAACAGCGTTAGAGGAATTATATAGAACTCAAGGTTATCAAACAGTTTCAGTAGATATCCCTGAGCAAGATGTTAAAAACGGTATTGTATATTTACAAGTAGTTGAAGGGAAGGTTTCTCGACTTAAAGTAAAAGACTCACGGTATTTTTCAATGGGTGCAATTAAGGCCGGCGTACCGGAGTTAGCAGAAGGTAACGTGCCACATTTTCCAACGATGCAAAAACAGTTGGCAGCTTTAACCAGTGAAAGTTTAGATCGTAAAATTCAACCTGTATTACGAGCGGGTGATACGCCAGGTACCTTAGAGGTCGATTTAAATGTAAAAGATGAATTACCCTTTCATGGTCGAGTTGAGTTAAATGGTCGTAATACATCTACAACATCAAGATTACGTTTAGTATCGTCTATGCACTATGATAATCTTTGGCAAGCTATGCACAGTGCCTCATTTATGTACCAAGTTTCACCCGAAAATAGTGATCAAGTGGATGTCATGGCAGGTACTTACGCTTTGCCCTTGTTTGACACAGGCATGAGATTAGCCATGTATGGGGTTAAATCAAGTTCTACTTCGGTTGCAAGTGCTGGCAGCACTACGGTGTTAGGTAATGGCGATATATTTGGAGCTAGGTTAATTAAATCGTTAAATTCAATTGGAAATTATAGCCATAGCTTCACTCAAGGTATTGATTATAAGAGTTTTAAAGAAGATCTTAATATTAGCTCATCCACCCCAACCTCCATTCACACCCCTATTGAGTATTTGCCAATGTTAACCCAATACAGTGGTAGTTTAAAAGGTGAGCAGTCTTTTACCTCATTTGATGTGGCATTGAAATATTCGATACGTGGTTTTGGTAATTCACAAGCACAATTTGAGAATAAACGCTATTTAGCTAAGGCTAATTATTTATATTTAACCACTGATATAAAAAATCAATATGATATTTCTAATGGCATGCAAGTTAAAACGCATGTAACAGGACAAGTATCAGATTCTCCATTGATTAGTAATGAACAGTACTCACTAGGTGGGGCATTAAATGTTCGAGGTTATTTTGAAACTCAAGCCTTAGCAGACTCTGGTGTATTTGGCTCAATGGAATTACATTCTCCAAATTTAGGTGAGTTAGACAGTGAGTATTTAAATAACTTAAAGCTCTTTACTTATGTGGATGCGGGGCAAGGTTGGGTACAGTCGGCTCTTAAAGGCAATAAAAGTGCTTATTCATTGGCTGCAGGTGGTGCAGGATTTAATTTTCATATTAAAAAATACTTACTGGCCGCTTTTGATGTGGGTTTCCCATTTATATCACTTGCCCCTGTTAAAGCCGGTGAGCCACGTTTAAATTTTAATGTGGCAACTGAATTTTAACTATTGGTGCTTAGTCAGCTAATAAAGAAAATTCGCAAAATAATCGTATTATCAAATAAAGAGTAAAGGTCACATTATGGTGTATATCAAGCATATTTCGGCTAGAAAATCTTCTCAAGAGGTTTTTAAGCTAAACCCACTTTCTGATGCTGTTAGAATTATTATAGCAAGTGGTATGCTCGTCGGCTCTGGCTTCAATAATGTGGCTGCTGAACATCATTCTTTACCCGTTGCAGATATCCTGCCTAGTTATACCACTTCTCCACAAGATATTATTTCTAATAGTGCGCATGGACAAGCTACTGCAAATATAGATGCAACAGGTCATGTATTAGATATCACGCAATCAAAAACTGATGGAAATGTCATTATTGATTGGAAAAGTTTTGATATTGATAAAGGGTACACAGTAAATTTTATCCAAAAACCCACAGATGTGGCTTTAAATAATATTCATAGTTCTGGTGATCCTAGTCAAATAATGGGAACATTAACCTCGCAAGGTCAAGTGT
>CAIWXG010000375.1 GCA_903916555.1 uncultured Bacteroidota bacterium | reverse complement strand
TGTAATCATTAATACCAAACACTTGATTCTTGCTTGTTGCCAGTTAAGTTGTTCTTTTAAATTTGTTTCCAGTAAACTATATTTGCTCTCTGCCTTAGAAGCTGTTTAATAAATAAATGTTAATGGGTTAAAATTGTTTTAGCATGATTCTTATTGCTGCAATTTGGGTTACTGCTTCTACTGTATCGGTATGTCGCTCATAACTTTTAGCAGTTCTTCTATTGGTATCTATCCAACTAAAAGTTCGTTCTACAATCCATCTTTTTGGTAAGATTTTAAATACGCCCAATTCATTTCGTTTTATTATTTCAAGTATATACTGGAAGCAATCTTTAACTTTATTGGACAGAATTTCTCCTTGGTATCCACCATCTGCAAATATTTTTATTATTTTGAGCCAATGCCTTTTTAGCTTAGTTAATACTATAATTGCACCATCTCTATCCTGAATTGCTGCACTATGTACAACTACACATAATAGAAGACCTAATGTATCTACTACAATATGTCTTTTAATACCTTTTATTTTTTTGCCAGCATCAAATCCAGTGTGCCCACCTGTGCTTACTAATGTTGCTTTTACACTTTGTGAATCTACAATTCCAACGGTTGGCTCTTCCAACTTTCCTTTTTTTCTTCTACATAAACGTGCTATATTCAATTGCATGCGTTCAAATACTCCCTTATGTTTCCATGTATTGAAATAATAGTAAACCGTATTATATTTTGGATACTCTTTAGGTAAAAAACGCCATTGGCAACCTGTTTTAACTAAATACAATATTCCATTGAACACTGATCTAATATCTACTTCTCGGGTTCTTTCAATATCTAAATATTTACTAACCTCGTCCCATTGACTATCGCTTAAATCTGAAGGATATACATTCATATTATATTTAGTATTGCCTTTTGCAGCAATCATACCGTAATAACTTGAATTTACCTTGATTTATTGCGCATATTACCCTCTTAACAAAATATTATTAAACAGCTTCTAAGTTCTTAAGCAATCCTAACCGGGTAATATAGTCAACATTACCTGTAATAAAAATACTGTACAAAGATAAATAGGAGGCAATAAAATTCTGATTAGCAGAATAATAATAAATGGCAAGCGGCACCCAGACGACCATGATACCTACAAATGGAAAGAAGGCGACCACCCCAGTTAAAAAGCCCCACAAGCCCCAATTATCCACCCCTATAATCCAATAACCTACACTGGCAACCAATCCATGGACAATAGAGACTATTGGTATTCCAAGGGCATTTGCCTTAATCATGATATTCGTTTCTTCTGCCAGTTCTTTAATATCAACTTTACTTAAAGGAATTATTCCGGATAGATATTCTTCCATTTCCTTACTGCTGTACAACAGGTAAAACAGGAAGAAAAACATCATGAAAAAGTTGCTTACAATATTGGCAGTATTATTAATAACAGTGGGTATATAAGAGGAAATACTCTTAGCAATCGTTTTTGCATCTCCTACCGTAAATATTTGCTGCCCAATAAAATCATCTACCTTTTTAGAAACAATCTGGATACTATTAATAACCGCCTCCTGATTATTCATCAACTGACTTATTTTAGGAGCAATAAGTTGAATAGTGAAATAGACAGGGA
>CAIWXG010000374.1 GCA_903916555.1 uncultured Bacteroidota bacterium | reverse complement strand
GATAATGCACGTTTACTTTATCTCCTAATTTTACTTGTTGCATGGAAATTGGTTTTATAATTTTAATAAAAAACGTTGCAATGTACATTAAGACTTTTAAATAAAATACAGTTATTTTATAATAATGCGAAGATGTAAAAAAATTATTCGCTATTGAAATACTAACTTTGTATGTAAAATTACTTTTTAATAAATGAAATATTATTTAATTATATTTTTGTTTTTTTATACTACCAATACCTTTTCTCAACAATTATATGATACAAGCATAAGACCGGCAGATTATACTATTTCTGCTTACTTGCCCTTCTTAAAACATAAGAATGTAGCATTAATAATCAATCAATCATCTGTAATAAATAAAGTTAACCTACTTGATTTATTAATTGAAAACAAAATAAACATTACAAAAATATTTGAACCTGAACATGGTTTCAGAGGTAATGAAGATGCGGGAGCAACTATTGAAAATAATATTGACTCCCAAACAAAAATACCTATTATATCATTATACGGAAAACATAACAAACCCCTCCCTGACGATTTAAAAGATATAGATGTAATGGTATATGACCTTCAAGATGTAGGAGTACGCTTTTATACATATATATCCACTTTACAATATTGTATGGAGGCTTGCGCCGAAAACAAAATACAACTTATAATACTGGATAGACCGAACCCAAATGGATTTTATATAGATGGACCGGTATTAGAAAAAGAATCAAAATCATTTGTTGGTATGCAACCAATTCCTGTTGTTTATGGTATGACATGCGGTGAATATGCACAGATGCTTAAGGGTGAAAATTGGTTTGAACATGCACAACAATTAAACCTTAAAGTAATTTTATGTAATAACTACACCCATTCAAAAAGATATAAATTACCAATTCCTCCATCACCAAATTTAAAAACAATGGCAGCCATATATGCATACCCATCCTTATGTTTTTTTGAGGGTACGGTAATAAGCGTTGGTAGAGGCACGGAATGTCCTTTTCAACAATTTGGCTGCCCCGAATTCTCCGGAATAAATAAAAATTATTCTTATAAATTTACCCCCAAAAGCAACTTTGGAGCCAAACATCCTTTATACGAAAATAAAGATTGCGTGGGCGAGTTAATAGGAATTTCCGAAAATGACGTATTAGACAAAATAAATAATCATATTGATTTTACATGGTTAATAAATGCGTACAGATGCTATCCTGACAAAGATAAATTCTTCAATAATTTTTTTGAAAAACTAAGTGGAAACAAAACATTAAAAACATATATTAAGCAAGGTTATAGTAACCAAAACATACATGATGCCTATATAAAAGAGATTAGTGATTTTAAAGAAATCAGAAAAAAATATTTACTTTATGAAGATTTTTATTGAAAATTTGGGTAAAAATTAAATACATTTATTTATATTAAACATAAAAATACATATAATATATTATTTTTTATTAACCATTAATTGAAATGGACTATAAATAATAAAAATAAATATTAATTATAGAAACATTGTGTATAGCGGTTTTACTAAAATAGAATTGCTAAAAATAAAAATAAAATATTACTTTGGCATTTATTTTGTAATAAATATACTATCTTAGTAGCATAATTATTAAAACAATTAAAATAGCAAATATGAAAAAGTTAATCGTAACATGCGCAATTATTGCCTTCGGAACTGTGGTGTCTTTCGCACAAAGCGCCCAAATACAACCCAATGGTACTCATGCACAAAAAGTACACACACCAATAAAACAAACTCCGCAAGAGTTAGCACAAAATGATTGCAAATATTACCAACAACAAATTAAACTGAATGATATGCAGTTTAAAGGTACTTATGATGCATCTGTTGAAATGTACACACAACTTATTGCTATCAGAAATGCAAATCCTACAAAGGATATGGTTGAAGAGAATCAAAAATTAATGAGTTCAAGAGACCAAAAATTTAAAGCAATTTTGTCTGAACAGCAATATAATGACTATATGACTATCAGAACAAAAGGTACTTTAGGTGCAAAAAGAGTAAAATAATATTTTATAAAATCAATTTTTATCTACCCCCTGAACCATAAATTCAGGGGGTTATTTGGTTTAGCTTACTTATGATAACTTAAATCTCTTACTAAAGTATCCGGCAAAATAGGTAATAAATTACGAGGTAATAAAAAAGAGGTAAGCTCAGCAATTTCTTTAAATACATAATGGCTATCTGCTGCATGACTTAAATAATCAGCACCTGTACTACCTCCAGTACCTACTCTTTTTCCTATTGTACGCTGCACTAAATGAATATGCCTATACCTCCACATTGCCATTGCTTCGTCTATTGCCAGCAAAGAATTCAATAATTCGTAAGGTAATTGTAATAAGGGATGGTCTCTATAAAGCATTATAAATAATGCACTACGATTAGCATCTCCACTTAACGCTCTTTTGCCTACACTTTCACCACTTCGGGGCATAAAAATGGCATCAAAAACTTCAAGATTTCTCATTTCTACCTCACTCAGGCTATCAGAATAGGCATTACGATATTTATTCCAGAATATATCTGTTGCATCCTGTTGCCAATAATCGTTGTTGTTAGCAAAAGGCATTCTTTCTAACCATTGATTTATAAGAACTAATAAGGATATTTCTTTTTCTGAGTTCTTAACTCTTTCCAAATCTTCGGGTGCGAGCTGAGACAAATAATAACTTTTCCCATAACGATTCTCATAGTTCAAGCCTAAAGTTGCCTCTATCATTTTAAATTGAATACTTTGAAAGCCGGATGCAGGTCTAAGTAAATCTCTAAAATCTAAAAAATCTAATGGTGTCATTGTTTCCAAAACACCCATTTGCATAACTGCAACTTCAAGAATTTTTATTACTCGTTTCAAACGATGCACGCTATTATATAAATCGGGTCCGTTATCATAAATATTTTCTTGTTTAAAGATAGCCCTTACAATTTCCAATTCATGCAGTATTTGCTTAAACCATAATTCATAGGTTTGATGAATTATTATGAATAACATTTCATCGTTGGCAACAATGCCTTCTTTTACACTTTCCGGCTCTTGTGCCTCAAGTATTTTATTTAATTGCAAATATTTACTATAATATACCGGCTTTCTTTCTTTTTTTTCCATAAAATAATATAACGATTTTAAACAGGATGCACAAGATACTATATAATTCTTATTTTCACTTAAGTATATATGCAATAATTTGAATGTTATTTATTACAAATAAGCAACATTCAAATTATAATATTTTATATTCTCAGCACACTTATCAATATAAATTCTTATTCTATATCTAAATTAAACATGAGTCTAAGAACTACACGTCTGTTTTTAGCCCTACCTTGCGGCGTATTGTTCGATGCAATAGGATGTGCACTTCCATGTCCTTTGGTAAATAATCGCTGAGGTTCTATACCTTTTAAAATTAAATACTTTTTAACCGATTCGGCCCTTGCTCTTGAAAGTCGTTTATTGGCAGCCGGCTTTCCTGAATTATCTGCAAAACCATCAATTGAGAAAACTGCACTTGGTATATTATTTAATATTTCAATATCTTTATCTAATATTATATACGAAGATTTCAATATAATAGCTTTATTAGGCTCAAATTTTACTAAATTCTCAGTTAAACCTGTAAGTTTAGCTATATTTTCTTTTGATATTATTGAATCCGGCTCTTCTTTATAGGTTGTATCTTTTGTAACTAATTGGATATTATTTTCTTCATTATTTTTCTTTTTATGTACCGGCTTTTTAATTTTTACCTTATGTTTATTATCTATTTTTTGTACTAATGTATCGGTAGTTGGTTTTAGCGTATCTGTTATTGGTCCATCATCCGGAATTTCAATAAATATTTCTTTTCTTTTACCGTGCTTTGTAACATACTTAATTTTATAATGTACTAATTCTCTTTTACCATTTCGCATTACATAACGTGTAGGATATTTTTTTGCATTTGTGTGTTTCGCAGCACTTGATTTGCGTTTTTTAGGTTTTGTAACTACTTGTAATGTATCTGTAATTACCTGATTGGTAGCTTGATAAGGGCAGCCATTATTTTCTTTTGGTCCAAACAAAAACGGACAGCCATCATCTTTATCAGGTATGCCATCCCCGTCTGTATCAGGGCAACCATTAAATTGAGGTAAGCCGAAAACCTTAGGGCAAGAATCATTTTTATCAATAATACCATCCCCATCTGTATCCGGGCAGCCATTAAATTTAATTAATCCTTTTACATTTGGACAAGAATCATATCTGTCTTCTATACCATCACCATCCGTATCCGGGCAACCATGAAATTTTTCTATACCATATACTGTAGGGCATTCATCATGAGCATCAGGAATACCGTCTTTATCATTATCTTTTAGTTTTCCGAAAAAGTATCTTAACCCTATATTAAAACCTAATGTCTGGCTTGAACCAGATGAAATACTATTTAAAATTGAACTATACTGGCCTAATTTATCAGTTAGTTTATAATTGTTCTCTGCATTATTTTTAAATGGTTGATATAAAAGAAAACCACCAATATTTAATGCCAATTTTCTATATATTTGCAAACTTAAAGCAGGTCTGATAATAAAACCCACCGAACCGGATAAATATGATATAGTACCTGAATTATTTAAAGGTTTAACACCCAAACCTACATTGTCGCCAACACTACGCCAATTATCAAAAATAGATTGTAAACTGGATTCAGAAACTGATTTCAAAAGTTGATTTCGTGTAATAATAATATCAGTATTTAATGGCACAACCGAATTGTCGTAATAATTGCTTGGATTTGTATAGATAGCTTCATAGTCAAATGAAGCACTTGTTTTATATACATTTTTCAACTGCAAATTAAACATTAAACCGGCATCTAATGTAAAACCTACTCTGTTTGTAAATTTTGTTTTATATTTAAATACTAATGGAATATTTATATTAGTTGTTTTTATTATTTCATTTACCGCTTGATTTGATGTAAGTAATTGTCTATACACATTTCCTGTTGAATCAGTTGATTGATATTCTATATGGAAACTATCTAATACTGTGTTTCCTTGCTGAATTAAATAAT
>CAIWXG010000373.1 GCA_903916555.1 uncultured Bacteroidota bacterium | reverse complement strand
TGTTTTATTGCAGCATTATTTTTTTGTGAACCCTTATTTGTTTGTGGTGTTACAGAATTTAGTATAGCTATTGAAGTCTGCAAACCCATTCTGGCATCATTATAATCGGGTTTAAGTTTTAAACATACTTGCCAGGCAGCAATTGCTTCCTTATATTCTTTTATAGAAAAATAAGCACCTCCCAAATTATACCAAAGCCCCGGAACAGTAGAATCTACGGCTATACCTTTTTTAAATTCAGCAATAGCCTCTGCATATTTACCATATTTACCATAACTATTCCAACCGTTTTTCATATAATAGTCTGCAAATAATGGATAAATATCTTTTAAAGAAGGATAATTTGGGTATAAATGTTTTACTGAATCTAAATTTTCTTTTGCTTTATCTATATCGCCTAATTTAAAATAGGCAATGCCTCTGTTTAAAAAACCTGCAACAAAGGTATTTTTATGTAATAAAATTGCTTTATCTAACATTCCAATAGCTCTATGCAATAGTTGGTTCTTTTTTACAGAATCTGTTTTTTCTAAGTCCGACATACTTATTAATGTTGCAGCAACATTTGCATTCACCAAAATACTACTAGGTACAACATTAATATCTTGCATAAACAGTGTGCCATCGCTTTTCCAGTCTGTATTTCTGGGTATAGTTTTAAAACCACACAAAACTACTAATGCTGCCATACAACCTATTACCAGCTTGTTTCTAATATCTATATTCGGAATCTTTTCTATTCCAATTACAAAAAAATAGGCTACTGCAATTACAAACCCAACCGAAGAATGATAAATAAGACGTTCGCCCATTGTAGCTCCTATATCAAAAAATATATTACATACCAATAATAAATGCAACAAATAAAATGCAATTGCAAAACATAATGGATTCTTTTTAATAAATAAATATATCATTAAGAACAATAATGCTAAATGTATAAGTAAGGATAAGAATACTAGTGGATTTGAAAAATCTTTAAATGGGATTACATCATAAGAATAATCTGCAGATAAAGGATGTGGAAAAACAAGTAACTTTAAATAATTGAGTGAAGTAGCTATTTCTGTTGGTAATTTTTGTCCTTTTTGTGCATATAAATATGGATTATTTAGTACTTCTTGTTCCGAATTTTTTAAAGATTCATTTTGAGAAGGGTTTGCTGCCAAATCATCTTCTTTTGCTTTTATATGTATCAACATATATGCAACAAAAATTAAAGTAAATGGCATTATTTTTACAAAAAAATTCATCTTATTATTTTTTGCACTTACAATCAGCCACCATATAAACAAGAGAATTATAAAAACGAATATCAATAAAGGATTTTTCAATACCATATTTGATGTATTTTCTCTAATATCTAATGGCACAACGGCATTGTACCTCATATATACATATAATGATGTAACTAATATGTAAGGAATTATTTTAATGATACAGTTTGCAATGGTTTCTTTGTTATAAATATAAAGAGCAATAGGTATTAATATAATAAGTGTTATTGCATATTCTTTTGATAAAAAAGCAAGAAAAAAACTACTAAGTGCCAATAATTGCCACCACCAGTTTTTTTTATTCTCTTCAAATTTAAAAGCACATATAAAAGTAAGGCACATAAAAAGAAGAGACATTATTTCATCCCGGCTTTTTACATTAGCAACAACCTCGGTATGTATAGGGTGTATTGTAAATAAAACTGCTGCAACAAAAGCCATTATCGGATTTTCCCTAAATACTATATACCTTAAAAAGTATAATAAAGCTACCACGGAAACTATATACCATAAAACATTAAAAAAATGTCGTATGTGCATTTGTGTTACTAATTTATATTCATCAGGACCACGAACTCCATAAGTTGTTGTTTTCCGTAATAAGCTATCCACTTTTTCTTGAGGTACTGCTCCAAATAACTGCTGTTCTATTGCAAAAGTTACAATAGATAGAGGTCTAAAACGCCCACCTGATAACTGATTAACCGTATTTAATTGTCTATAATAACTAGCGTAAGCATCTTTTGTAAATATATCGCCAATACCACTAAAACCTTCTTGCACGTATTCATTTTTTACAATAACTATACCATCATCATGTGCATATTCATTATAGTAAGTATTAATATAAAATATAAAAGCTAATAAGGCAACTATTACAGCCTGTAATTCAAAACTATTAAGAGACCATTTTTTATAGTTCTGTATAGGTTTTATATTACTATCCTTTAACTCTACTTTCTTAATACTTTCGGGCAATGGTTTTGCCTTATTTTGCTTAGCCATATTATAATTAAAACACCCAAATATACCTATTGTGTATTAAATTATTACAATAGCATCAATTATTTTTAGGATTATCATTTTATAAACATTTATTATAATGTGCTAAAAAATTTATATTACTACAGATTTAAAATTAAAAAGCTACAACCCGGTTTTAAATAAATAGGGTAGTAGCTGTTTAATTCTTCAATATTTCAGGTTATGTAATACTTTTAAAAACAGTATATCTTAATGTCATTTCAGCAGCTAAACAAATAATAGCAAATATTGCAAATGGGAAAAACAATTCGGCATATCTCTTATATGAACTTACTTCTACACTTGTTTTTTCCAACTTATCAATATCTTCATATATATTTGCCAGCGATTTATTATTAGTAGCTCTAAAATATTTGCCACCGGTTTGTCCTGCAATTTGCCTTAATAAAGGTTCATCAATTTCCACAGGCATCATTTTTTTTTCTACTCCCATTGGCGTTTGCACAGGTATTACAGCTTGCCCGTTAGTGCCAATACCTATTGTATAGCACCGCACTTTAAATGCTTTTGCTATTTCTAAAGCGGTATTGGGGTCTATTAACCCAGTGTTATTTACACCATCGGTCATTAAAATTATTACTTTACTTTTTCCTTTTGCATTACGCAATCTATCTACACAGGTTGCCAAACCCATACCTATAGATGTGCCATCAACAATCATTCCTGTTTTTATTTGCGATATTTGTTCTTTAAGTACATTATGGTCTATTGTAATAGGACACATTGTGAAACTTTCACCTGCAAAAATCACTAAACCAATACGGTCGTTTGGTCTTTGGTCAACAAATTTTAAAGCTTCAATTTTTGCTGCTTCTGTTCTGTTAGGTTTAAAATCTTCAGCAAGCATACTACCAGACACGTCAATACCTAACACTATATCTATACCATTAGAGTCTATATTCTCTTGTGTATTGCTTGTTTGGGGTCTTGCAAGTGCAATTATTAAAGCTACTAAACCAATTATTCTTAATACGAACAATATGGGTCTGTATTGTGCTTTGCCATTGGTTTTAAACGATGCAATACCACCAATGGTCGTTAAACGCATGGCGGGATTATCCCGCTTTTTCTTTTCTATTTGCCACCAAATAATTACCGGTATCAATAGTAATAATAAAAAATAAAGTGGGTGTGCAAACGATAAGTGCTGTAAATCTAAGTATGCTTTCATATTTGCTTTTCCGTTGGCGTTTGTATTATTATTGGTTTTGAGGTGTGTACAAATTTAGTTGCATTTTCCATAGCTGCTACATGTTCTTCGGGCAATGGCTGTGCTTTTGCAAATTTAGCTAAGTCGGCAGTATGCAATATCATGGATAATAAATCATGATACGACATTAGTTCTTTGTGTATTCTCGTTTTCTCCAATAATTCATCTGTAGTCAATTCCATTGCAGGAGTATAAAATCGTTCTTCAATATACACCCTTACAATATCTGTTAATTCAACATAATAGTCTTTAACTTTATTTTTTTGCCATAACTGTTTGGCTTCAAGTTCATTAAGTAATCGTAAAGTACGGTCGTGTAATGGTTCAACTGGTTTTGGTGTTTCCGGAATAACAGGTTTCTTTTTACGAACCATGTAAATTATAAAAATAACAATGCCAATTAATAAGATAACGCCACCAACAAAATACCAAATATAGTCTAACCAACTTGCTTTTACGTAAATGATATTTTTAATAGGTTTAAATGCTTTAGTAGTATCTACAGCAACTGTTTGCACAAGCAATTGAAAAGAATCACTAATACGAAAATAGGCAGAATCTCCATTTTTGGGTATAAATCTAAATTTAAAAGATGGCACTTCAAACAGACCTGAATCAAAGCCGGTAATTTCCAATTTTTGTCTATAGGTAGTAATGCTACCATTAATAACCGTATCTATTTTACTTTTTTCTACTATTTCTAATCCATTTACCGAATCCGGCATAGCTGCCCATTGAATACTGCTTTGTTTGGGGTCGTGTTGTAATTGCAAAAAAATACGTGCCCTATCTCCTACAGTAATTTGATGAGTACTTATTCTGGTAGTAATATCATCGTTTGCAGGATGGCTTTGTGCAAAAATAGTTGCACAGATAAAAAACAAGATTGTTGTAAAAAATAGTTTAATAAATACTGGTTTGTTCATTATAGGTACAATTTAACCGAAATTTGCAAAGTGTTATTGTTTTTGGTGATTTTATTTTTTATTTTTTACCTACCTTTAAAATAGCCCTGCAATATTTTAACGTAATCATCATCCGTTTTTACATTTAATAATGCAGCCCCACATTTACGAAATGTTTGTGTGCAATACTTATTTTTATCCTCAAAAGCAGATAAATATTTATTTCTAAGAGATTTATTGTCTGTATCTATCCACAAAAGTTCTTTACTTTCTGCATCCACAACTTGTATTAAACCTACGGAAGGTAGCTCTTTATCATATTTATCATATACATGTATGCCTACTAAGTCGTGTTTTCTTGCTGCCATTTGCAATGCTTGGTCATACGGCTTGCTTACAAAATCGCTTAATAAAAATGTAATAGTTCGTTTTTTTAATACATTATTTAAAAATTCTAAGGGTACACTCACATTTGTATCTCCGGCATGGCTTGGCTCTAAAGCAATCAAATCACGAATAATTCTAAGAATATGGCTTTTCCCTTTCTTGGGTGGTATGTATTTTTCAATCTTATCGCTAAAAAATATTACCCCTACTTTATCATTATTTGTAGTTGCTGAAAAACTTAGTACAGCACCTAATTCTGTAATTATTTCTCTTTTAAGTTTCTTCTGAGTACCAAAAAGCGAACTACTGCTTATATCTACCAATAACATTACAATAAGCTCTCTTTCTTCTTCAAAAACTTTCACAAAAGGATGAGAAAAGCGTGCTGTTACATTCCAATCAATAAATTTTACATCATCACCCGGAATATATTCTCTTACCTCACAAAAAGACATTCCCCTACCTTTAAATGTAGAATGATATTCGCCCGCAAAGATATGATTACTCAAACCTTTTGTCTTTATTTCAATCCTTCTTACCTGTTTAAGTATTTCGGCAGTTGTTAACATCGTTTATTTAAATATTCAGAAAAATTAAAAGTTTACTATTCTTATAATGCAAAAATAATAGTTCCCAAGTTGATACCGTAATACGGTTTACTTAAAATTTTCAGAAAAAGTACCTAAAATTCTATTAATAACATCGTAAAACCCGAAAATTCTGATATTTAGCTAAAAGTAATTACATTGATAATAATTATCTATAATTTCATTTAAGTTTTTAATCTAATTTTGAATAAAATTATTTTATGAAAAACATTTTACAAATTTCCATAATAGCATCTGTGCTATTCTTTACTGCATGTACTAACAATACAGCCGAAAACAAATCAACAGGTAGCGACAGCACTAAAATGGTTCGTCCGGCTGTAACTTTAAGTAGTGTAAGTCAATCGCCTGATTTTAAAGATGCTACTATATCTATTAAAGATGTTAAATCTGAAAAAGCAGGTGCTGATTCAGCTAAAGTAAATTTCAACTTTGATTTGAAAAATTATGAATTAAAAAATCAAACAAGTGACCATGATACAAAAATATGTAATAATTCAGATAAAGGTCAACATATTCATTTCATTTTAGACAATCAGCCCTATAAAGCACTTTACGAACCTACAAATAGTGTAACTCTTGCTAATGGAACCGAACATTACCTTATGGCTTTC
>CAIWXG010000372.1 GCA_903916555.1 uncultured Bacteroidota bacterium | reverse complement strand
TGTATTATATTTACATACATGTTCTTAATATTTCAGCTACAAAAGGGTCGTTATCTATCCTGAAATCTCTTGTATTGTAGGTACGAGGTTGTATGTTCATTCCGTCATAATTTTTTAAAGTTTAGATAACAAATGAACATCTTCAAAGCCAATACTTTTAAATTCATCGGCAACAATTGCAATATAAATATCTGAATGAGTATTTTGTTCGTTACGAGATTAAGAACCAAATAAAATAATTTTATTCAGGTGAATTCCTGCTTGTTTTATTTCAAATGCCATTTTTTTTAAATTGCTAATTACAATTTGTTTATTAAGCATATTCTTAATGTATTTACTTTGTCAATAAGCAACATGTTCTTCTTTTGTCAATATTAATAATATTTATTTAGTAATTATACATACTAAGTTCTTCGCTAATATAGCGGCACTATCAGCTTGGTATTCAGTTGTTTCACCTATATGTTTAACAACCATAATGTGGTCTAGATAAATGGTATCACCGGGTTTTGTACGGCTGTATAGCGAGTTAGATACTGTATTAGCTAAGGTATCTCCTTTACAATACTCTAAAGAATAATCTACCATAACTACTAAATTGGCATTTACATCTTCGTATATGTTCTTTTCGGCATAGTTAAATGTAAAACCAATTATTTTATATTCTTTACCCAAAGTATCACGCGATGAAATTCCTTGTTTCATTAAGGAATCAAATTTTTGTTTTTTAATCTTACCACCCTCAAAATCTGAATGTCCTAAGTAAGCATGAGGCACTATTACTACTTTTTTCTTAATTGTATCTTTTATGTTTTCTGCATTAGGCACATTTTTTTTATTCTTCTTTTGCCCGGAAACACTATAACAATAGAGTGCTAAAAAAAATACAATAATAATTTTAGGAGTATGTTTCATTCAATTTCTAAGCTATGAATTATAAATTTGTAATAGTTATGTATTTTTATAAATAGCAAATATAGGAAAAAAACAAAGCAGCTATTCCTATATTATTTAAAGAAATACCTGCTTTTGTTTTATTAATTCGTCTAATTCAAATTTTTTATACTTTGTTCTATTGTACTTATCTTAGCTTTAGCATCCGCCATTTTTTTTCTTTCAATTTCTAAAATTTCAGGTTTGGCATTTTGTACAAAACGTTCATTACTCAATTTTTTCTCAACGCTTAATAAAAATCCTTGCAGATAGGCAAGGTCTTTTTCCATTTGTTTGCGTTGGGCTTCAAAATCAATTGTACCTGTAACAGCTTCTATATACAAACTATCTTGTTGTACCACATAAGAAATACAATCCTTTTTTGCTTCGGCAGTATAATCTAATGTTTCAGCATTAATTTGTTTACTAAAAATTGCACCAACAGCATTATAAAAATGGGTATCGCCTGTATAATAGAGTTTTATTGTGTCTTTAGGTTTTAATTGATTTTTAACTCTAATATCTCTTGTAGCAGTAATTAATTCTTTTAAAAAAGCACCTTCATTTAAAATTTTATTGTCTTGTAAAAGATATGGAGGAATTTGTTTAATCATTAAATCATCACCGGCTTGTCTTTCTTTTATTTGATGGTAAATTTCCTCAGTTACAAAAGGCATATAAGGATGTAATAATTGTAACAATTGTTCAAAAACAGTTACGGTTTTTTGCCAAACAATAGTTGCGATTGGTGCATCCATTGCAGGCTTTACCCATTCAAGATACCAAGAACAGAAATCGTTCCATATTAGAGAATAGATTGTTTTTAACCCTTCGCTTAATCTAAAATCTTTTATTAAGCCATCAACTTCAATTGCAACTTCTGCAAGTCTTGCTTCCATCCATGCAATTGAAAACTTTTCATTGATTACTTCCAAACTATCATCGCAACGTGTTTCCCAGCTTTTAACTAGCTTCATTGCATTCCATAATTTATTACAAAAATTTCTTCCTTGTTCCAGTTGGTTTTCATCGTATAGTAAATCATTACCGGCAGGCGAAGAAATCATAACACTAAAACGAACCGCATCAGCACCAAAATCTTCAATAAGTTTTAATAAATCGGGCGAGTTACCTAAAGATTTACTCATTTTTCTGCCCATTTTATCTCTTACAATGCCGGTAAAGTAAACTTTGTCAAACGGTTTCTGTCCTTTAAATTCATACCCGGCCATTATCATCCTTGCTACCCAGAAAAAAATGATTTCAGGGGCAGTAACTAATGTATTAGTAGGGTAGTAGTACTTAAGTTCTTCATTATCAGGTGTTTCATTCCAATTAAAAACCTCAAGTGGCCACAACCAACTGCTAAACCAAGTATCTAATACATCTTCTTCTTGTCTCAAAAGGTTTGGGGTAGTAAAATCTAATTCAGGTCTTTGTTTCTTTAATTCTAAATAGGCTTCTTCCTCATTTTGTGCTACGTAAATAGTATTATCAGCATCATACCAAGCAGGTATTCTTTGTCCCCACCATAGCTGCCGGCTTATGCACCAGTCTTTTATAGTATCCATCCAGTGCATGTACAAATTCTTGAATTTTGCCGGATGAAATTCTATATCATTATTTACAACAGCAGCCAAAGCAGGCTTCGCCATTTCTTGCATATTGCACCACCATTGCATAGACAATCGGGGTTCTATAACCTCATTAGTACGTTCCGAAAAGCCAACATTATTTATGTAATCTTCTTCTTTTACAAGATGTCCTTTTTGTCTTAATTCTTCAATAATCTTTTTACGCACTGCAAATCTATCTTCGCCAATATATAGCTGTGCTTCATTGCTCATAGTGCCATCCTCGTTTAAGGTATCTACTACAGGTAATTTGTGTTTTAAGCCCAGATTGTAGTCATTAATGTCATGTGCCGGTGTAACTTTTAATGCACCGGTACCAAATTCTTTATCAATATATTCATCAAAAATAATAGGCACGCGCCTGTTTATTAAAGGCACAAAACAATATTTACCCTTTAAATGTGCATATCTGCTATCCTCAGGATGTACACAAACAGCAGTATCGCCCAAAATTGTTTCCGGACGAACTGTTGCAATAGTAATATATTCCTCATTGGGGATATCTAAACGATAACGAATATATACAAGTTTAGAATTTGTTTCTTTATGTATTACTTCCTCATCGCTTAATGCTGTTTTTGCTTTGGGGTCCCAATTAATCATTTTTACACCCCTATAAATACAGCCTTTATTATATAATTCTACAAAAACACGTATTACTGCTTTGTAGTAATGGTCGTCCATCGTGAAATTTGTTCTATTCCAGTCAAGTGCGCAACCCAATTCTTCCAATTGTTTAAGAATAATGCCTCCATACTTTTCTTTCCACTCCCAAGCATATTTTAGGAATTCTTCTCTTGGCATTTTCTTTTTATCAATACCCATCTCACGCAACATACCCACCACTTTTGCTTCTGTGGCAATAGATGCATGGTCGGTACCGGGAACCCAACAGGTATTATAACCCATCATTTTAGCTCTTCGTATTAAAATATCTTGTACACTGTTATTTAATGCATGGCCCATGTGTAGCACACCGGTTACATTAGGTGGGGGCATAACAATAGTATATGCGGGTCTGTTATCTGGTTGGCTACTAAAATATCCCGATTTCTCCCAATGTAGATACCACTTCTTCTCTGCTTCTCGGTGTATAAAATTCTTACTTAATTCCATAAAGTTTGTATAGCAAAAGTAATAGGATACAGGGAGTTTTGTATCATTTTATCAAAATTGTTTCATTTTAGGCTTTTATTACGTTTTTTTGCTTAGACAAAGTGTTTGATTATTAATATTTTTCTTGAAAAAAATAAAAATTAATTAACTTTGCTAAAATTTAATTTTAAATGAAAAAATATTTTATATTATTAGGTTGTGTTTCGTTTTTATTTTTTACATCAAAAACGAATGCACAAACTTATTCTACAGGGAAAGAGTATATAAAGGCTGATGTGAATTTTATGGATGTTGTGAAGTACGAAAAAACACACCCGGTAGATTATACCAAGAAACGTTTTTTTGAAGAAGAACGCGAAGATAATCCTATTGTACATCCTAACCGCCCAATGCCAGACCCATCTTTAGTACATAGTTTTTTACCAGAAATGCCCAATTCTAATCCAAATCCACCTGCACTAACAGTATCACCGAACCCTAATGATACATTTTTGTGTGCAATTTCAGGTGGAACAAATATTCCTCCCGATACTCATGGAGTTGTAGATTCACAATATGTTGTAACAACTACCAACCAAACTGTGTCTATACAAACAAGGACCGGTACAAATGTAAGTAGTGTAAGCTTAGATAATTTTTGGAATTCGTTAAATACGTATTCTTGTACATGTGGTTTCACATTTGACCCTCGAGTTTATTTTGACCCATATAACCGCAGGTGGATAATGGTTACCTTTGCTTACGGGCAAGATGCTCATTGCCAAATAATGGTTGCTGTAAGTGCAACTGTTAATCCTACTGGTACTTGGCACATGTATGCAGTTAGGTTCGATGCAACAGGTTCTACCGGTAATTGGTTAGACTTCCCAAATGTAGGGTTTAATAAAAAATGGATTGCTGTTGCAGGTAACATTTTCCCGATTAGTAGTGGTAGCCCGGGTGGAGCAACAGTGTACGTTTTTAATTATGCTAACATAATGGCAGGTACAGGTGCACCTTATACACGTATAGACCAAAGTGGTGCATTTTCAATATGTCCTGCAATTACATATAATTCTACCGAATCTAATTTATATGCTGTAGATATTTATAATAATGCTACCGGCATGTTAAGGTTATGGGAGATAAGCGGTAGTGTTGGCGCACCAACAATGACTGCTATAGGCTATCCTTTAAATAGTACCACATCTTGGAGCAGTACTGCTTATGCTAATAGCATGACTAGTTATGGTAACGACTTTGCACCACAAGCCGGTTCTACACAAAAAATACAAACAAATGATGATAGAGTAAATAATTGCGTTATGGTTAATGGTAAGGTTTGGTGTTCGCATACTATATTTTTACCTTATAGCTCGTTTGCTAATCCTACTCGTTCTTCTGTTATGTGGTGGCAAATGGATACTTTAGGTAATCCCTTACAAATAGGTACTGTTGATGATGCTACAAATGCAACTTTTTATGCATTTCCTTCATTAGCAGTAAATAAGTATGATGATGCCTTAATTGGTTTTAGTCAGTTTTCTACAAGTGCACATCCTGCTGCTGCTTATGCATTACACATGCATACAGATGCCGCAGGTGTAATTAGAACACCTCATGTGTTCAGACACGGATTATTACCTTATTATCAAACTTTAGGCGGACCAAAAGACAGATGGGGTGATTATTCTGCAACATGTGTTGACCCGCTTAATAATATTGATTTCTGGACAGTACAAGAATGTGTACCTTCTTATTCAGGTGGTATCAGTAATTCTATTTGGGATACTTGGTGGGCACAAATTAAAACTCCTGTTTCTGCAGTAAAAAATATTACTGAAAACGAAATCAATGTTGATATTATACCCAACCCTAATACAGGTAACTTTGAACTGAATCTAGGACAAGTAATAAATAGCTCTATCAATGTGAAAATAGTAGATATGGAAGGCAAAACCGTATTTGAAAAGAACTATACAACTGCCCAAAACGGTACTAAACTAAATGTAAAAACAAGCGGCTTAGCAAATGGTATCTATATGGTAAATATTACTACCGACAATGGTACAGCCAATAAGAAAATTGAAATAAATAAATAAATCATTTTATATTACAATTTCCGCAACCGAAGTTGATTTATTCAGCTTTGGTTGTTTTTATTTATGGTATTATTGCAAAAAAAAGCTCAAAATTGTCGTCATTTCGTAATGAAATGTAGTCCTGATTTTTCTTCAGGACGAAATGAAATTGAGAAATCTGCTAAATGTATATAGTACTTGTTTTTATAAAATTCAATATCCTTTTTCCTTCATGATTCGTAAGGTATTATGATTTAGAAAACTGATTTAAATGAAAAGGTATATCGCTAAAAATTTCATTACTTTCATTTAACTTTTTCAAGTGAATACCTTCAGAGAAGGAGTTTCATTCTCACTTCCGGATTCCCTGCGGAAAATCCGGAAGAACTGGAGATTGAAGATTGCATGGTTTGAACCGTTGATTTAGTTGATTAGGATGATTTTACTTGATTTTTATTATGCCCTTCGACAGGGCTCAGGGTGACATTATTTAGATATGACCTATCCGAAAAAGATATGACATATAGTGATGCGTGGGGTTAGGTGATGTGGATGCTGCGGGAGAGTTGGGCTGTGATGGCTTGCTTGACTTGTGCTATGAGTACGGGACTTGTGCCAATAAACTGACGCTGTGGCATGGTGGTGGTATGGTGGTATATAGAGGAGCGACGTATGGTTGTTACTTTACGCTGCTGGTTTTGTGTGTTGGTTTTGGCTAATTTGAGCTTGCCAGGTTTGCCGGTATAGGATAGTATAACTTCGCGATATGGGTGTGGTATAACACCACCGTTGTTATGTATGGCGGCATACGGAATGTCGGTAGAGATGGTGGTGTGGTCTGAACCATCGGTTTTTTTGATGGAGTTGCGTAGGGCATTTGTTCCGGATAGGATTTTTTTGCCGGTAGTGCGTTTTGTTTCTTTTAATCGTTTGTCCCATTTTATGAATGTTTGCCCTTGGAAGCCTTGTTTTGCAAAGTTGTCGTCTATGAATTTAAGTGCGGCTACACCCATTGCATCTATAAGTGCGGGCTTGGCTGCATCTAAAGAGTGTTGGAGGTTGGTTAGTGGTTGTAGTGGATTCGACATTGTTTGAACCGTTGATTTTTATTATGATATGTTTTTAGATATGTCATATCTGAAAAAGATATGACATATCGTGTGGTTTAAGGCTCTTTTGGCTCGAAGCCTTTGAATTCCTGCTTCGAAATTTCGCAGCAGCTGCTCATCAGGGATATTTGCCGGACATGCGGGCATTAGCGAATTAAATAAGTTTTCTGCGTATTGTTGTGGTGTCAAGTTCATTTTATTTGTTTTTTTTGAATAAAGTTGTATATTTGTGGCGTCAGGCTTGCGGGCCAGATGCCCGGTAGCGACTTAGGTCGCTATCGTTATTTAATGAACTTATGATATTTGCCATTGTATCTAAATTCGATTGTCATAAGGTCTTTATTGCCCTTGAACTTACCTTTAGAGATATTTTGCAATAAAGCATTATCTACATTTTCATTTAAATTTATTATTAAATGGTCTGCTTGCTTTGCCCCATTTTTTATTCTCCTTGAAATAGCATTGATATTTACAGATTCAGGATGCTCAACTTCTACATATTTGCCATTAATACGGAGGTCGGGATTTTTGCCAAATTTAGCTTCCGGTAATAGGGCATCCCTTTTCTCAGGTTCTTTTATATGCACAATTGGCAATATTTCAACATTATCTCCTACATCAGCCTTTTCATGTGCTATGCTATTAATTAGTTCGTGGTCTTTCCCTTCTTTATAATCTGCATGCACTTTTACTGAGCCACCGGATTTGCTTTCGTATATTGTATTAAAGCGGTGTTGGTAGGGTAAAAGGCTAAAAGCCTGTTCTTTGACTGCATCGGGCACTCCAATGAAGATGGCACTGTTTTTAGGGAATACAAAGCCGGACTTGGCGAGGTTGGTTGCGAAGCCTTTTTGGGGTGTGCAATCTGCAGTGGCGTGGTTGACTTCTTTTTGTGTGCTGGGCTTATTGGTTTTGCTGTATGGCAAGCGAATTACTGTGCAGCGACAGTTCCAACCATTGGGAGGGTAATAGGTGTTCCAAAAAGGGTCGTTGACGGGACGGGTAATTTTGTCGAGTGCCTGATGCTCTACCCGGACACGGATGTCTTCTTGTGTGCGGTATTCGAGTAATTCGTCAGGATGTTTTTCGAAATCTACCCATTTAGATGCCATTTGAGCACCTGCGATTGCGGCGTTGTATTCTGTGCGGAGGTAATTGACATCGTAATCGGTAAGGATTTT
>CAIWXG010000371.1 GCA_903916555.1 uncultured Bacteroidota bacterium | reverse complement strand
GCAATTGCAATATGGGTATAATTCAAATGCTTCCTTTAATTATGAAGCAATTTATGATTATATAAATACAGGTAAAAATGAACACCAAGCAATATATGATAATTCACCAACGCCATCGTCAAATGATTGGTTGATTACAATACGCCAATATGTAAATCACAACAAAAACATTAATATACAAAAAACATTTGATAGCTTAAGTGCAATGGGTTATAATGTAGCTTTAAAAATAAAGCCCAAAGGAGAATCAGATGTTGTTTCTTTCAATACAGGTTCTATAGGCTACTTTTTCCGTCCGGCAGTTAATCTTTACCTTTCAGGTAGAACTTATTTAAGTTTAGGAGCTTATTTTTCTTACCAAACCATACAAAATACTACACCCAAAAATTATCAAATTATAGATAAAACAGGGAATTATTATTCATCAATAAGCAATACAATATATTCTAATATTAATACTACTTATGGTGTGAGTATAGGCTTACGTTATTTTATTGGCGAATCAACTATTTATGACGAATTTGTTGACCCGGACAGAAACAGATCATTAGGAGGAAGAGCCCAATAAAATTACAATAATTACTTTATAGTTTTTAAAATATTAAATATAAGGGCTATTGCATCTTGATTTTTTTATACTTTCTATTTTTCACAAAAAATTATTAACTTAAATAAGCTTGCTAAGGGAAATAGCACTATAATTGTATAAAGAAATGAATTTATGATTTACCCTGTTTCAGAATCCGGGAATATTGATGCAACAGCAGCTATACAACATTTAATTTTAAATATTGAAAAGGTAATTAAAGGAAAAAGAAAACAAATTGAATTAGTAATTACCTGTCTATTAGCCGGAGGACATATTTTGATGGAAGATAACCCGGGTACCGGTAAAACTGTACTGGCAAGAACATTAGCACAGTGCATTAGCGGGGCAAAAGAAGGCGAACATGTCGTTTTCAAAAGAATACAGTTCACACCGGATTTATTACCAATGGATTTAATTGGTACACATATTTTTGATGACAATAATAAAGAATTTGTATTTAAAAAAGGTCCTCTTTTTTGTAATATTTTACTTGCCGATGAAATAAACCGTGCCTCACCAAAAGTGCAAAGTGCCTTATTAGAGGCAATGGCAGAACAGCAGATTACAGTTGGAGAAACAACAATGATTCTAGAAAAGCTTTTCTTCTCTATTGCCACACAAAACCCAATTGAAATGGAAGGAACCTATCCTTTACCGGCAGCACAGTTAGATAGGTTTTATATGAAAATTTACTTTGGCTATGTAGATGCAGAAACCGAAATGGATATTTACAGACAATATATATCTATTGCCCGTAACCTTACTGATATAGAACAAGTATTAAGTATGAACAATATTCTTTCGTTACAGGCACAAACAAACGAAGTACACTTACACGAAGAAATAATTAGAGCAGTAAGCAATATTGTAAGACAAACAAGAGAACATCAAGATATTACATTAGGAGCATCTACCAGAAGCGGTATTGCTTTTTTAAAGTGTTTGCGTGCATATTCTTTAGTAAAGGGCAGAACTTACGTTATTGAAGACGATGTTAAAGATATTGCAAGGTGGGTGTTGGAACATAGACTTATTTACAGAAATAAAGAAGGCAAACAAAAAGCATTAGATTCAATTATTTTAAAAGAAACAGAAAGACTAGCAAAATTAAAATTATTTGCATGATTTTTATTTTTATATAATAAAAAATGAGTGGCTTTCCATATTCACAAATATTTTAATTCTACTTTGGCAATAACTAATATCATAAAAATAAAATTTGTAACTGCTATTGCTCTATTAATCTTAGGCTTATGTAGCACAGATTGCTTTGCACAAAAAAAACAAACTAAACCCAATCCTCAAGATTTACCACCACAATTAAGACCACCACACCCTGCAGAAAAAACAGAACAACGCTATATTATTGACATTAAACGCAATAGCGAAGATGTAAATAGTGAAGATGCGTTGGTACGGTCAAGAGAATTAAAAAGAATAGATAGTACTTACTATGTAGGCTGGTTATTTGAAGGCTCTTATAAATATAATCATTCAGCAGATTACATAGGTTATAAAAATGCAATTGTTCCATTAGAAAGAGCCCTTAATTTACTAGAACATGATTACTCAAAAGCATTAGCTACCCGGTCAGATAATTTACTTACCTACTATCCGGTCTATGTTTTTCAGGTAGATTATACTATGATAGCCTATTATTTAATGAACTGTTACAGTAATACAGACCAACCCGATAAAGTATTTGCTTTATTAAGAAGAACTTTAAAATGGAAATTCCAATTTCAGTTCTATATGGACAGTTATAATTATATGGCTTGGACAGTACATAGAAATCGTTTTTACACATCTAATAAATACTACTTCCTAAAAAATTCTATTGAAGAAAATGAAAAATTAGCAAATAGTTATTTAGACTCAGCTTTATTAAGCATAGAAAAAAATAGACATTTAAATAAGAATATAGACCCAAGTAAAGAAGAAGCAGAAAAAATGAGTGTGTATCATTACAAAAACATACTCTATAGTTATTCTTTCAACATAGATTCAGCACAATATTATTTTGATTTAATGAGATACCAAGGCCGATTGCCACATAATAATTATGCTACCTTTAGGCTAGTATGCGGCGATTTTGCAACTGCAGAGCATGAATATAATATTGCATCAACAATGGATGCCGGTGACAAACGCTTACAAGAATGGGCCTATTATACAAGTATTTTAGATATTTATAAAGGAAAAACGAAGAAAGGCATCGAGCTTTCAAAAAATATGATAAAAGCTGCCGGTTCTACTCCCGGTTTCGGATGGTATAATATTGCTTTAGCACGTTGTATGCTTTATGACGGTCAAATAAGTGAGGCACAACGTTTTATTACAAAAGCTGCAGAATTTAAAGAATTACATATAGGCACTACACTTGGGCAAAGTCATTACGATTTCAGTATACAATTACTTAAACTTATAAACAAAGAACAGGAATTGGAGATGCAAAAATTTGAGAATAAAAACTGGTTCTTAAATCCATCTTTAATGTTGAATATGTCTAAATTGAAGGGAGAGATTTACATGCAACAGTTTCTTATTATAAACCAATTTGCACAAAACCCTGAAAGAGACCGAGTGATATACAAATTATTCTCTAATGAAAGTACTGTTTCATGGGATGAGATTTGGTATCTAATTCATGATTTTAGTACACGTTTCTTCATAGACAGGTTTCAAAAAGAAGCAGAAACTGATAAAAGAAAATACATAAATAAATACTTTGAATTGTTTGTAGCAAAATTAAAAATGCAACAAAACAAATACGATGAAGCAAAAAAAATAGTAGATAAAATATTATCAGCACCTGAAATAGATATTGAATATGAAAAATTATTTATTGCACGTGTTTATCAAACTGAAGCAGAGTATGCATTGAATAAAAAAGATAAATATGCGTTTAATCAATGGATATATAAATTATATATTATTTATCCTCAATTAGTACCTTTTACCGGCTTACAAATGAATATGAAATTGCATGCCTATGGCGAAAATAAAGAAATATTAAGTAAGCTTAAATCAATGAATATTAATTGGATTAGCGACAACAGTACTCGTGCACCTGAAGTTTATATTACTTTTTCTACAAAAGCAGCTAAAAAAGAAATTACCTACTATGTAATTGATGAGATGGGTAATTACATTGTTAAAAAACAAACTTTTAGTTGGCAAAAAGAAGATGAAGCAAGTAAGGAACTTGCATACAAATTATTTAATATTGGCGGTGCTACAGAAGAGAAAATAGAAAAAGAAGGAGAAGTTGAATAAAACTGTTTTCAAATTTCCTTCTTTTTCTAAATTAGATATAGATACTAAAACCTGAAATATATTTATACTAACATTGTAACCGGATTTTCTAAATATCCTTTTAATGTTTGTAAGAAACGAGAACCAACCGCACCGTCAACAACTCTATGGTCGCAGCTAAGTGTAAGTTTAAGTACTTGTCTTATTACAACTATATTATTTTCAACAACCGGTGTGGGTGCTATTTTCCCAACAGCTAAAATACAACTGTCCGGTGGATTAATGATTGCAGTAAATTCATCAATATCCATCATTCCCAAATTTGAAATTGTAAAGGTATTACCTGTAAATTCTTGAGGTTGTATTTTCTTAGTTCTTGCTTTCTCTATTAATGTTGTTGCTTCATTAGATATTTGCGACAACGATTTCTGGTCAGCGAATTTAACTACAGGCACAATTAAACCTTCCTCTACTGCAACTGCAGTACCAATATGAATATGATTATTTTGTCTAATAAAATCTCCCATCCAAGAACTATTTACTGCCGGATGTTTGCGTAATGCCATTGCACAGGCTTTAATAATTAAATCGTTAAAAGAAATTTTAACAGGCGAAATAACATTAATTCCTTTACGTGCTTCCATTGCATTATCCATGCTTACTGTAATACGCAAATAAAAATGTGGGGCAGTAAATTTACTTTCTGCCAAACGTTGTGCAATTATCCGGCGCATTTGTGTTAAAGGCACATCTGTATGTCCTTCTTCACCGGCAGGCATAAATGGCATTACAACACTCTTTGCTTCCATTGTTTTGTTTCCGGAAGCAATCTGTGCAGCAGCAACAACAGCAGGTTCAAAAGAATCTACATCACGTTTTATTATACGTCCATTATCGCCACTACCTTTAATATTGTGTATATCTAAACCTTTATCTAATGCCAATTTTTTAGCTAATGGTGATGCTAAAACACGACCGGAATTTTCTGAATGTGCCAGTTCTTCTACTTTTTCTGTTTCATTCTTTTTTGTTTCCTCTGTTGCAACCTCTAAAGGCAATGTACTTAGTTTTGTAGTTACATTATGTCCTTTTTCGGCACTAAGAATTGCTTCGAAATTCTCGCCCGGCTTACCAATTATAGCCATAATGCCGTTAACAGGAACACCTTTTCCTTTTTCTACACCAATATATAATAAAGTGCCATTTACGTATGGCATTACTTCCATCGTTGCCTTATCTGTTTCCACATCAGCAATAATATCGTCTTCTTTAACTGTATCGCCAATTTTTTTATGCCATTCAGCTATTACACCTTCTTTCATTGTGTCGCTCAATAAGGGCATGCGTACTACTTCAGCCATAATGTGATTATCTTATTATTAAAAAAACCAAAAGTAAGAAATTTTCGTCCTAAATAATTTTTTGTTACTTTAATTTTCTATAATTTAGTATTTATACGAATTGCCACTTTTTTGTTAGTTTGCACACAAAATCTACTTTAACTCATAATCACCTATTACAAATTTCGGGTCACTGTTGCCGGCAAACATTTGTTGAAGGGCTACACCAATAAATACATCTCCTTTTTCTAAACCCGGATAAGGCTCTTTTATTTCTTTAAATATATTTTTTGTATTTGATAATGTATAGGTAAATCTCATTTTAACAATATCCCCTACTCTCATTGGCACGGTAACACCTGAACCTGTAGCTGTAACATCCATAATTTCTACCATTGCTAAGCATGGATATTGGCTACATATATCTTTTGTGTCTTTACTTTCAATTTTATTAATCTGTGTAATTTTGCCTATAATTTTACACGTACCTGGTGTAGCTTGGGTTGTATTAATTCTATGTATTCTATTAGTCTGCTTTTCATTTGTCTTGCAAGCCAAAATAAACAAAAAAACAAATAATATAAGTGTTTTATTCATAAGAAATATTTTAACTATTATTTTATTTTTTTATCTATTTTTTGAATCACTTTTTCTATCCTTACTCTTTTCGTTTCTGTTTCTACATCTGCTAATCTCGCTGAAAGTATATTCAAAAACTGTGCCTTGTTTTCTTTTGTAATAAATGGTATTGCCTGTTCGGCATATTTGGGTAATTGGTTCGGGAAGGCTACTTTAAGTTGGTCAAGAAGTAAAACAAAAGCATCAGTAGCATATTCTTTTACATCGCATAAATGAATTAATATATTTATTGCATGGTCTTTAGTTATTACAGAACCCTCGTCTGATATTTGTAAAATTTTAGACAAAGAATCATACACTGTTTTTGCATGAAACGGTGTAATTCTATCAATTGCAGTCATTGTGCCCCACTGCAAACGGTTATTTTTACTATCTAACAAAGCAATAAACTCATTTATATAGGGCGAAATAAGTGCAGGATTTTGTTCGCCAATTTCATAAAGTGTTTTTATTGCATCACCCTGTAATCGTTTGCTTTTACCGTTTAGTAATATTACTAATTCTTTAACTGCTTCCGTATCTTTATTTATACATATTAATTTTGCCAATTCCTGATTAGGTACTTGGTCCATCCTATTTAAAGATGAAGATAGCTTTTCTATTACAGACATTGTTTATTTTTTATGTGGTAAAGTTAAAACATTTGAGATAGGATGAAGTAATAAAATATCACAACAAACATTAAATATTTTACAATAAGGCTTTCTTAGCTGTTTACTTTTGTATTTAACTTCAGTTCTTTGAATACTTTCAGAACGGGCTTTTTACTTCCTGATGCCCTGCGTAAAATCAGGAAGAACTGGAAGAACTTGTGTGGGTACACGGTAGGTTGAAAATGAGGACAGTACGTACATATTTAAATTTTCTCATTGTCATTTTCAAGTCCTTTCTCAAACTTAAAATTTCGGTTTACAGGCGGCAAATAATATACGCTTGGTTTTGTACCAAGGTCATCCATAAGCAGGTATCCCGATTTATCTTTTATTAATTCACTAAAACGGAATGTTTCGGAGCCATTGGTAACACTATCTTCATTCCTGTCTCCGAAAAAATATACGCCATTAGGACATGCAGAAACGCAATGTGGTAATTCTCCTTGACGTGCCATATCCGGACAAAAATCACACTTGCCCACAGTGCCCACTTTTTGTGGCACACTGGTTTCTACAGAATAGGGTCGTCCACACAACTCTTCCGACATATTGTCGGGTTTTTCCCAGTTAAATACCCGAACAGAATAAGGGCAGGCAGCCATACAAAATCTGCACCCTATACATCGGTCGCTGTCAACCAAAACAATACCATCTTGCCTTTTGAAAGTAGCATCTACCGGGCAAACTTTTACGCATGGTGGTTCATCGCAATGCATACACATAGTAGGCTGCCAGAAAGCAGCTGTAGTTTCCTCCTCCTTCATAGGATAAACTTTTAGCCAGTTGTGGTTTGTGTGCAGGTGATGAGCATGGTTACAGGCGGCTTCACAAAATCGCAGGTTTTTACATCTGGAAAGGTCTATGACCATCACAAACTTTTTTCCCGCAATACCCTTTCTGGCTTCGCTGTTAGAAATAACGGGCATTTCGGGCACCTGTTTCAGAAAAGCCCTGTCCACTTCAATAATCTCACCGTCAACCGACAACAATTTTACCATTTCGCCGGTAGGTTGGTGGTGCTGACCATTTTCACGACCAGCTACTTCAAACGGGCTTTTCTTTGTAGAACAGCCGGCAAGTGCAAGTGTGGTAGTCAATAAGGAGGTAAGAAAATTTTTTCGAGTAGTTGTATCTGTAACCATGAGCGTTGAATATTAAATTATGAAACTGCCTTTTTGTTTTTCACCCAATCCTGGAGCTCTTTGTCAGATATTTTTTTTCGGTTGCCCGGCAGGCACGAAATGTCCACTTCAACTAATGTTCCGTCTTGCGTCAACATTTTTACTGTTGTGGGTTTTTTATTTTTCCATGGTTTGAATGCTGCCCCCACCATGGTAAACAGAGACAATATGCTTAACCACCCAACTAGTTTTCTCCGCGATACCTTAACCTCGTCAATTTGCATAAATTAATTATTTTACATATATTTACCACACCTTTGAGCTGTGGCACACCTCTTAACCGTCAATAATGCAAGATGTTTCACCGATGCCCAATCTGCATCACTTGTTGTAATTTTAGAAAGAGGCTGTCTCAAAAGTCCTAGACAGCCTCTTTTTATTCGGGTACCCGATGGAGACGCGTAGTCGTTTAAGCGATTCCCAGAGCCATAATTTTACTTTTGGTACAACCTCTCTTTAAAGGGCATTGCCCCTTCAGCTTATTTTTTCAATGTCCTGATGTAGTTCACTACATTCCATATATCACTTGCCTCAGGCATTTTTTTCTTAAAACTTGGCATATCGTCCCTGCCTTCAGAAATTTTATAGAAAATTGTACCATCGGATTGAGATTGGAACTGGGATTTTGAAAAATCACCGGGTTCCGTTTTTAGTTGTGCTGCCTTTGTGCCATCTCCTAACCCTGATTTTCCATGACAAGACTGACAGTGCTTTACATACAACGTTTTCCCATCACTAATTGATTCTGTGCTTGATTTTACAGGATTCGCCTTTGCTGCCGCTTGTACGGCGGCTTTCCATGGCTTTTTAGAATCAGGTCTAAAAGCGAAGCAAATAATTGAGCCGGTTACAACTAAGCTCACTAAAATTGTTTTTTTCATTTTTTTTAGTTTAAATTTAGAATTAATATATAATAAATATGGTAACGTTTTAATTTAAAAATTCCACAACTTGGTCATATTAAACCCGAGCAGGAACTGTCCTTTTGTATAATCATTCTGATTATACAAGGCATTGTTCTGCGGTAATATAAACTGGGAATTGCCTAAAATGATCTGGAAGCAATGCGAGCTGGTTGTTACTTCTAACCCTACAGCCAGATTGGGATGCG